>JAIXVL010000162.1 GCA_027483045.1 Lysobacteraceae bacterium | reverse complement strand
TCGTACACCGGCAGCAGCTGTTTGCTGATGCCCTTGGTGATCGGATAAAGCCGAGTGCCGGAGCCACCGGCGAGAATGATGCCCTTGCGTTGCGTCATGCGTGTGCTCCTCAGGCTGCCGTGCCGATGCGTTCGAGGCGATAGCTGCCATCGAGAATGTTGTTCACCCAAGCGGCATGGCTTAGGTACCAATCCACGGTTTGCGCAAGGCCTTCTTCGAAATGGAAGGAGGGTGCCCAGCCGAGTTCACTTTTCAGCTTGCTGGCATCGATGGCATAGCGTTTGTCGTGGCCGGGGCGGTCTTTCACGTAAGTGATCTGCACGCGACGCGATTGGCCATCGTCGCGCGGTCGGCGCGCATCAATGGCGTCGCACAAGGCGTGCACCACTTCGATGTTCTTGCGCTCGGAGTCGCCGCCCACGTTGTAGGTTTCACCCACGCGGCCGGCATTCAGAACGGTGCGGATCGCGGCGCAGTGGTCGGCCACGTGCAGCCAATCGCGCACGTTGCTGCCATCGCCATAAACCGGCAGCGGCTCGCCCTTCACCAGCTTCTGAATCATCAGTGGGATGAGCTTTTCGGGGAACTGAAACGGCCCGTAGTTGTTCGAGCAATTCGTGGTGAGCGTGGGCAGGCCATACGTGTGCTGGAACGCGCGCACCAAGTGGTCCGATGCCGCCTTCGACGCCGAGTACGGCGAATTGGGCGCGTAAGGCGTGGTTTCGGTGAAGGCGCCGGTGTCGCCCAGCGAGCCATACACCTCGTCCGTGGAGACATGCAGGAAGCGGAAGCTGCTGGCCTTCTCGGCGGGCAAGGCTTTCCAGAAATCACGCGCCGATTCGAGCAGGGCCAGCGTGCCCACAACGTTCGTGTGCACGAAGGCGGCTGGGCCATCGATGGAGCGATCGACGTGGCTTTCGGCCGCGAAGTTGATGACGGCATTGGGTTGGTGTTCGGCAAGCAGGCGATCGACCAAAGCGCGGTCGCCGATGTCGCCCTTCACGAACACATGGTCGGCATCGCCCTGAAGCGAGGCGAGGGTGTCGAGGTTGCCGGCGTAAGTCAGCGCATCCAGATTGACGATGCGTGCCAAGCCCAAGCGCCGTGCTTCAAGAACAAAATTGCCGCCGATAAAGCCGGCGCCACCCGTAACCAACCATGTCTGCATGTCAGAGGTTCTGATAGTTGGGGCCTGCGGCGCCCTCGGGCGTGACCCAGTTGATGATCTGGTAGGGGTCTTTGATGTCGCAGGTCTTGCAGTGCACGCAGTTAGCCGCGTTGATCTGCAGGCGTGAGCCGGCGTCGTCCTTCACGATTTCGTAGACGCCTGCCGGGCAGAAGCGGGTGCATGGGTTGCCGTATTCCTCGGCGCAGGTCGTGATGCAGAGGTTGGTGTCGGAAACCCGCAGATGCACCGGCTGGTCTTCGTCGTGCTCGGTCGCCGCAAAGTACACGCCGGCCAAGCGATCGCGGGGCGCCAAGGTGCGTTCTACGTAGTCGCGCGTGGGGCTTTCCTGCTGCGAAAGCTTGGTCAGGCTGCTCCAGTCGGGCGTGACTTTCAAAGTCCACGGCGAAGCACCGCCCACCAGCGTTTCCCAGCCGGAATTCACCAAGCCGAACACGAGGCCTTTCTTGAAGCCGGGCTTGATGTTGCGCACTTTCTTCAGCTCGCTCATTACCGGCGAGGCGCGCAGGGCAGTGTCCCATCCGGCCGAAACGGGGCCGTTCGCGGCCACCAAGTCGGCGGCCAACATGCCGCTGCGCATGGCCTGATGCACGCCCTTGATCTTGGGCACGTTCAGCAGGCCCGCATCGCAGCCAATCAGGACGGCGCCGGGCATCTCGACCTTTGGCAAGCTCTGCCAGCCGCCGGTCACGATGGCGCGGGCACCGGCCGAAAGGATGGTGCCGCCTTCAAGCAGCGGCTTGATGCTCGGGTGGTGCTTCCATTGCTGAAAGGCTTCATAAGGCTGGTAGTTCGGGTCGCGGTAATCCAAGCCCGACACATAGCCCAAGGCCACGCGGTTTTCAGTGAGGTGATAAAGGAAGCTGCCGCCATAGGTGCGGGTATCGGCGGGCCAGCCCAAGCTGTGCACGATTTTGCCCGGCGTAACTCGGCCTTCCGGCAGCTGCCACAACTCTTTGATGCCGATGGAGTAGCTCTGCGGGTCGCAGTCGGCATCGAGGCTGTACTTCGCAATGAGCTGCTTCGCCAAATGCCCGCGCGCGCCTTCGCCTAGCACCGTGAGCTTGGCGCGGATGTCGATGCCCTGCGTGTAGCTGTGCTTGTGCGAGCCGTCTTTGGCCACGCCCATATCGCCAATGCGCACGCCCACGACTTCGCCTTGCTCACCGAACAGCGGCTCGGCAGCGGCAAAGCCGGGGTAGATTTCCACGCCCAAAGCTTCGGCCTGCGGCGCCAGCCAAGCGCACATCGCGCCCAGCGACACGATGAAGTTGCCATGGTTCGCCATTTGCGGCGGCACGATGGGCAGCTTGAAGCCGCCCGTCTTGGTCAGGAACCAGAACTCGTCTTCGGTGGCGGGCACGCAGATCGGCGGCGGCGCATCGCGCCAGCCGGGCAGCAAGTCATCGAGCGGGCCGGGCTCGATCACGGCGCCCGACAGAATCTGCGCGCCGATGGTCGATGCCTTTTCAATCACGCACACCGTGGTGTCGGGCGACTTCTGCTTCAAGCGGATCGCAAAGGCCAAACCGGCGGGGCCGGCGCCCACGACAACGACGTCGTACTCCATCACATCGCGTTCGGACATCGTGGCGGTTTCCTCAAATTCGGTAAGTGCGCAACTGATAGACGACAGGCTGGAGCTCAGTTCTGCGGGGGCAAGTCAGGCGTGCCGGCTTCCGGCGGCGCCACGGCAGGCAAGTCGATGAGCTCAAGTCGATCGCTGATCGCCTGAGTGACTGCCGAGGCGTCATCATCGTTCTCGATGATGTACGGCGTAATGATCAAGACCAGCTCAGTACGATTCACCGACTGCGTCTGCGACTTGAACAAGTGGCCGAGTACCGGCACATCCTTCAGGCCGGGCACGCCGCTGTCGCTGTTGGAGCGGCGGTTCGACATCAAACCGCCGAGAAGCAGCGAGTTTCCGTCCTTCAGCGTCAGGCTCGTGGTGACCTTGCGATTGAAGATGGCGGGCGAAGAAATGCCCTCCACGGAAGCATCCGGGTTGACGTCGCTGACTTCTTGGTTGATCTCCAAGTCCACGCGGTCGTCGGAATACACCGTGGGTTTGATGTTCAGCAGGATGCCGGTCTTGCGGTATTGGATGCTCTGCAAGGTGGTCGAGGAGCCGCCGGTCTGCTGCGGCCCCACCGACGTCGAAGTCAGCGTGGGGATCTCATCGCCGATCTCGATGTTCGCCTCATCGCCGCTCTTCACCATCAGACGCGGTGTCGAGAGCACGCTGAGCCGGCTGTCTTGAGCAAGTGCACTCAAACGCGCGCGCGTTTCCGAACCGACATTCAACAGGTAGCTCAATGCTGTGCCGCTTGAGCTCGCACTCGTTCCTGTGCCAGTACCGGTTCCAGTGCCGGTTCCCGTACTGCCCGTCGAACCAAAAGCCCAGCGGCCATCAAAACGACCCGGAGAGTCGGTGGCATTCCAGCTCACGCCAAAGTTTTCGCCATCGCGCAGCGATACCTCGGCAATCGTGACTTCCACCATCACTTGGCGGGCGGGTTGGTCCATCTGGCGAATCAAAGGCAGCACGCGCTGCCATTCGTTCGCATCACCCTGAAAAATGATCGCATTGCGCGGCTCATCCACTGTGATGTTGCCGTCAAGCAGTGTGCTGGCGCTTGAGACTGCGGATGCGCGCGGAGTCGCCGCGGCGGGCGCCGTGGATTGCGCGGTACTCGGGGCCGGCGGCGCCGCGGCAGCTGCGCCGGCGCCCAAACCCGTCAGTACCTGCGCCACGTCCTGTGCTTTGGTATTGCGCATCGTGTAGTAGAAGAGGCTGTTGGACCCGCCACTCGCGGCTCCAGGTACGTCAATGCTGCGCGCCCATTCGTCGACATAGGCCAGCATTTCCCGCGTCGGTGCGAAGACGAGCACCGCGTTACTGGATTCAATGGGCAGCACCAGTGTTCCTGCGCCTGGACCGCCCTGATTCGCCACGGCATAGCCCTGCGCTTGCATGACCTCCATAACGCGCGAGGCCAATTCCTTAGCACTCACGAATGCCGGCTCAAGTCGGGCAGAGAAGCGCCCGCGCATGAACGGGCGGTCCAGTACGCGAATCGCGGAAACTGCTTGCGCCACGATCTCCGGCTTGCCGACCAAGACAATGGCGTTGCGGTTCAGATCGTCTTCGATCTTCAAACCCTGATTCTCGAAGGCGCTGCGCAACCAGCCGGACACGTTGCCGCTCGCGACGTTCTGCATCTCAACCAACTGAAACACCGGGCGATGGCTGGAGGGGACGTTGGGCGTGCCGCGGCCAGTCAAAATCACCGGCACTTCGCCACCGCCTGCGACAGGTGCCGGCGTTACCTTCAACAACTCATTTTCCCAGGCCACTTGCACTTGGTAGCTGCGCAGCACTTCCACGACGAGGTCGTAGTAATCCGAAGCGCTTTGGGCAGAAGGCAAGCGCAAGGTAACGAGATCGGTCTTGCCCGCAATCGCCGGGTCGACTTGGAAGTTGATGCCGAGTTGATTGCCGAAGGCCTCGTTGATGAACGCAGGCAGCGCCAACGACTCAATGCTGGCCGAAACGTTATTCTCACGCAGAGGCGGTCGGGCATTGGAAGTGGTCAAGCCCGCATTGTCTGGCCCTGCATCAGGTCGCTGCGGCAACGCCTTGCGCTCCAGCACTTGCCGGGGCGCAGCAGCCGCACCGCTCAGCAAGGGGTCGGTCGGGTTGGCGCGCTGTGCAGGCGGTGGCAGGACGAGCCGTTCCTGAACCTGCACTGGGCCCGGTGTGGCGCAGCCACTCAGTGCAACGATCAGTGCGGTCAAAACAGTCACGCGGGGGAGGCGAAGCTTCATAGCGATGGGTCGTCCTGCGGGGTTTCAGCCCCTGAGTTAGTAGAGTCACACGCGTCGCCGGGCAGCGGTGTGTAAAGAGCCACTGTCTGCCGGCAACCGTTGCGTTCGATCTGCATCGCGCTGGCATCAATGCTGAGGATGCGACCGCCATCGGGCAGCGCGTCACCTGCTTTTGAGCGCGTCACGCTGAGCCCGCCTTGCGGCAGGGTGATCAGCGCCTTCCACGTGTTCTCATCTCGCACAATGCCGGCGAGTCGCCACGCCGAGTTCGCTGCCTCAGTGGTGTTTGTGTTGCCGTCTGACCACCATTGCCCTGCACGAACGGCCGAATAATCGGCAGCGTTGTAGCGCCCGAGTTCGTCGGCAGCAGGCAGATTCCAAACAGCCTCCTCGCGCGGGCCGTCGGCGTTTTCTGGGGCGCCCGCAAACGCTGCGCCCAAGCCAAGCCCCAGAGCGAGCGCACCAAGCACCAGTCCTGCAGTGCGGGCCATCAACGACGAAGGGAGGCGGCTCATGGCGTTACTCCCGTTTCCGGGGCGATCCGATAGAACGCGCGCAAGCGAACATTAAAAGTGCCGGTGGCCTGCGTGGTGTAACGCAAATCATCGATGACGGCGAGTTGGCGTTGGCTCTCGATCTGCTTCACCAATTCGAGCACAGCGCGTGGTGCGCCTTCGCCGCTGATGGTCATCGGCACCGCCCAAACGCCATCAATGGAGGTCGCCGCAGGCGTTGCCGCTTGCAGCCGAGACCTTCCCTCAAGATTCGCGGCACGCAGCCAGCGCATGGCTTGCGTTTGCAGATGGGCTTGCGCCAAGCCTTCGGCTTCGGCCGGCTGTAGCTCAGCCTCAAGGCTCTCGGCCAACTGGCTTGCTTCCGCCGCGCGTGCCGCCCACTCCGATTCACCCACAAGGCCCTGCATGCGCACGAGCTGCATGCGCGCATCGGCGTGCCGAGCCGATTGCTCGGCGGCCCAGACGGAAAACGCGTCATGCATCAGCCAGAGCAAAATGAGGCCGATTACTGCAAAGCCCGCCTGAAGGCGCACATTGCCGCGTACTTGTTCGATCAGGGCACGAAGACCGCCGGAGGTCGACTTGCTCACTCGCTCACCCTCGGGTTACGCAGTGTGGCGTTCACCACAAGCTGGTTTGCCACGGTTCCTGGCTCAATACGCACATCGTCGAAGCGGCCGGTGTCGCGCAGCGTTTGCACCACCGTCTGTGCATCGGCGCCCGGAGCCAACATCACCAAGCGCAGGCGACGGCCCTGTTGCATGTCCCACTCCACGGCCCGATAGCCTTGGCTGCCGAAGCGCTCCTGTAGAAGTGCGATCAAGGCCAGCTGCGACGAGGGGGCGCGCAGCGAAAGCAGGTCTTGCACCGCCAGCGCACTGCGCTGCGCGTGATCGCGCGACGAGAGCACTTCGCCCAAGCTGCTTGAAAGTGCCTCGATCTTGCTCTCGGTGCTTGAGGCGCCCAAGGCATGACGCAGCCCTTCGCCCAAAGGCCACGCCAGCCAGAAGGCCAAAAGTGCTGCAGCGGCGGCGAGCAGAGGAGCGCGCGCAGCCTGAAGACCAGCCCCGTCGAAAAGCGCGGGCTTTGCGATCGACCACGGTGATTCACGCCAAGCGCTTGAGATTGGCTCGGGCAGTGCGCTGTCGCCGGGCCAGCCGGCGCCGCGCAGAAAGCGCTGCCACGACAACGCATCGGGCAAGTCACCCCACCACTGCGAGGCCACCAACGCGCCGTTTCGCCAGACGCGAGCATCCATGCCGCGCTCCAGCGCCACCAGCTCCACGCCGTCCGCCTGAGGCTCTCCGCGAAGCACCGCTTCCGGTAGCGCTCGATCGCCCTGCGCCCAAGCCAAGCCGTCAGTGGTGGGCGCGCTCAACACTTGAGCGGGCCACGACCACACCATGGCGAGGTCTCCGCGCATCACGGCATGAAACTGCACGGGCGAGAACGGCACCAGTCGGCGCACCGCAAGCTCGATAAAGCCAGCACGCCGCTTCGGCGGCACGCCCCGGGTATCGATCAGTGCATACGCACAGCGATTGCGCGGCACCACCCATTCGGTGACTTGGCCGCCCGCGCGCAGCGTTTCGACCGCGTCACCCTGCCGGAGCAGGCGGGTCGCTGAAAATCGGCGCTGTAGGTTCTGCCAAGGCGTCAAGGCGAGGGTCCGGAAGGGGTGCGGGTAGGCGAAGCTCGTATTCTGACCGCCAAGGCGCTCCGCCGTCATCCAAAGGCGTCAGGCTGAAGTGTCGAAGGCGCTGGGTGCCCGTACCGGGTGCCCAGACCGACAGAGTGCCACTGGTGCCGGGAAACACCATGAACCCGCCTTCTTCACCCACCACCAAGCCCAAGCTGCGCCACACATCGAAGCTGCTGAAGAACGGTGTGGCCTCGCGCAGAGCGACCAGACGCTCGGCCGTGGCCGTATCCACGTTGAACAGCGCCTGCAGCACGGGCACGGTCGCGGTGTTCACGTTGATGGCGGGTGCCCGGCCCAGCGTGAACAGAGCCGCCACTTCGGCGTCGTCCCGGTCAGCCAGCAACTCGCGCCAACCCAGAACGCGCCGCAACTCCAAAGGATTGGCCAGCGGGCGGTTGGCCGGAGGTGGCAGGCCGGCGTCTTCGTACTCCTCGGCTTCTGCGCCATTCAGCCGAGTCAAGTCGTCGGAGTCCTGATAGTCCAGCAATTTGGCGAGGTAATCCTCGCTTTGCCGTGCATCCCCTCCCAGTTGAGCAATCAAGCGCGCTCGCAGAGCCGGATCGACCCAGGCGGGGCTCATGCGCCCGCGGTCATCCTGCAAGGCAAAGCGCGCAGGCCCCACGCCCCGGTAGGCGCGGCCATCCACGCGAATCTCGTTGCCGATGGGCGAGAGCGATGCACCCGTCTCGTTGGAAACAATCTCGTCTTCGGTGCGAACCACCTGATCGTCAACGGTGACGCCACCGAAGGTGACTCGTTGCGTGGCGAGCAGGTAAAGCACCGTGGCCTCGGTGGAATGTGCGGCCAGCGTCGCGTCCAATGCCTGCTCCGCAGCGCGCTGGTCGGCGATGGCGCGTTCCGCTGACGTGGCGATGGCCGTGGCCAGCAGAGCCATCACCACCAGGGCCGCCAACACCGTCAACAGCACAAAGCCTTGAGCGGGCGCGGGCCTCATTCGGTTTCCCTCGAGAACAGCTCCACGACTGGCTCGCGGGGCCCTTCAATGCGCGCAATGGCCAGAGTGCGTGGCGACGGCGCATCGCTGATCAGCACCACCGCCACCGGCAAGGGTTTGTGCAGGCCCTGCGCCGGCGGCCACTTGGGTTGGAGGCGCTGCTCTTCATCGAGGTAGGCGAAGCGGAGCTCTTCGGCGCCGACATCCAGCACCAGCGCCTCGGCTCCGCCTGTTTCGAGCTGAAGTTGGCTACGGGTGCCGCCCACAATCCGCCACTGCATCTCCTGATGCCCGGTGCCGGAGTTCAGCGCCTGCGTGGCCAAGCCCCTAAAACTTTCGCGGCCGCCGCCAAATTCCACGGTGCGATCGGCCGCCAAGCTGCGTGTGGCATCCAGCCACCACTGACGCACCATGATTTCGCGGGCTTGTCGCGCCGAGCGGTCGGCGAGGCGTGATTCGCCAAAACCCAAACTCTGCAGCGAAGAAAACAGCAGGCCCGCCAGCAGGCCAGCAATCACCAGCACCACCAGCATTTCCATCAGGGTGAAGCCGCGCGGAGCAAAACTCATGGGTCGAGCACCTGCCGGACTTGCTTGTAGCCCGTGCGGCGCAGGTTGAAACGCGCCTGCTCGGTGCCATCGCGCAGCACGGTGACGTCCACCGAATACAGGCCCAGCTGGAAAATCGATTCTGAGCCCACCGCCGTGCGTCCGGGCTTTTCCGGCTCAATCGGTGCACTGGTCCAGCGCACTTCTAAGTCCTCGACGCGACGCTCGCCTCGCGGCTCCAGCATGGGATTCAAGTCTTCTACGAGCGGCAATGCGGCTTGCACAGCGGCCACGAAGGCTTGTCGCTCCGAGACGCGCTGGATGGCCTTCAATGACTGCGCCTGCCAGGCGTACAGCGAGAGCGCGCCAGCCGCAAAAATCGTCATGGCCACGATGGCTTCAAGAAGCGAGAAGCCCCGCTGTTGATTCAAAGAGATGGTCCTACGTGTCATGGCGCGTTGTTCTGCCAAACCAAGGCACAAAACGGCGAAGTCACTTTCGCCTCGCGCTGCAAACCCCACGCATCCAGCTGCACGCGGCCGCCTTGGCAAAAGCCGTTGGATTCCACACGCACCGGTTCCAGCAGGCTCATGCCCTCAGGCCAAGGCCCCATGCTTTCCGGCCAATCGGCAGGCGAAGCCAGCACCATGGCGCGGCCACCGCGTCGCGCATGCATGGGCAAGCGGTCAAACTGCCGTGCAGCGTCCTTGAAGCGCGCGTCGCTGCGCCATGATTCGACGAAACGCAGCGTGGGTGGCGCGGCCATTGCCGCCACCATGCCCATGATGGCAAGCACCACCAGCAATTCGAGCAGGGTGTAACCGAAGGCAAGGCCAGCAGAGGCTGCCTTACTTCGCGGGAAGGTAGCCAACATCCGCATTCAAATCTTCGCCGCCGGGCTGACCATCCGCGCCCAACGAATACAGCGTGAAACCTTGCGTGGCGCTGGCTTCACCGCGGTACACGTAAGGCCTGTCCCACGGGTCGTTCGGCACCGTTTCGTCGAGGTAGGGGCCGCGCCACTGGCGTGCACCAGCTGCCTCGGTGGGCTTGGTGTTCAGCAGTCCCAGGCCTTCGTCGGTGCTGGGGTAGCGCGAAATGTCGAGGCGCATGGTCTCCAGAGCGCCCTTGAGCATCTTCACCTGCGTCTCGGCGGTCTGCACTTTCGCTTTGTCGGCCTGACCAAACAAACGCGGACCCACCAAGCCCATGATCAGGCCGATGATCACCAGCACCACGATCATTTCCAGCAGGGTAAAGCCGCCCATCCGCACGCGCATGTGTTGTTGCTCCGAAGAATTAAATGGCCAGATCGTTCGCACTGGTGATGGCCAGAATCACCGCCAGAATGATGACACCGATCACCGAGCCGATGATGAGAATGGCCAGCGGCTCAATCAATGCCACAAAGCGCTTCATGCGGCGTCTTCCGGCTTCATCGTAAAGCCGCCCCAGCGAGGCCAGCATGGCCGGCAGCTCACCGGCGCGCTCACCCACGCGAATCAGGTTGTAGCCGGTGCTGGTCAGCGCGTCCTGATCTTCTAGGGCATCTGAAAGCGGCACACCGTCGCGCACGCGTCGCGTCACCTGGGCCATGCGCTTGCGCCGCTGCGGAAACCGAATAGCTTCAGTGGCCAACTCCAGCGCTGTCAGCACGGGAACGCGTTGGCCCACCAGTGCGGCCAGCACGCTGGCCCAACGGCCGATTTCGGCTTCGCTCAGCCAGTCGCCCAGCACCGGCACCCCGGCCAAGACATCCAGCAGGCGCATGCGGAGTCGCGGTTGGCGCAATGCCGCCACGATGGCCGCCACGGCGCCGCCGCCGACCACGAGCATGAGCAGCGCGTTGTTGTTCACCCATTGGCCCAGCGAAAGCACTGCCCAGGCCAGCAACGGCAAGTCTTCGGCACGGTCCAGCAGGCGGGAGAACTTGGGCACCACAAACACAAACAGCAGCAACACGGCCGCTATGCCTGCAAACACCAGAACGGTGGGGTACACCAGCGCATTGCGGACTTCTGCCGCACTGGCGTGGGCTTCTTCCATCTGCCGAACCGCGTCGCGCAGCGCCTCACCGAGGCGACCGGTCATCTCGCCTGCGCGCGCCAGCTGAAGCGCATACGCGGGCAGGGGAATGCCGGCATCAGCCAGCGCAGCAGTAAACGCACTGCCGCGCGTGAGTTCGCTGCTGATTTTCGCAAAGCCCTCCACCAGTTTCGGGTGGTGGCCTGAACTGGCCTGCGCGGCCACTGCCTCGGCGACGGGCACGCCGGAAAGCAGCATGGTGGCCAACTCGTGCAGGGCCAGAATCACGTCAGATTCCTGCAGTTTTGCCTTGCCCGCCCAGCGCGCGCTGCGCGGCCGATGCAGGTTCAAACTCAACGGAACGAGGCCCTTGCGCTCCAGCTCGCGCATGGCCTCGGCCTCGCTGCCGGAGTGCATGGCGCCGGTCAACACGCTGCCGTCGGGGGCCAGCACTTCGTAGTCGTAGCGCTGCATGTTTAGTGGCTCGTCACGCGCAGCACTTCTTCAATCGAAGTGATGCCTTCGCGCGCCTTCAGCAGGCCGTCGTCGCGCAGGAATCGCGCGCCTTCTTCCTCGGCCAACGTACGCATCTGATTCACGCTGGCGCCGCTGATGATGAGGTGCTGCATGGCGGGCGAAACCGGCACCATCTCGTAGATGCCCACGCGTCCGCGATACCCAGTGCCCAAGCATTTTGGGCAGCCCACAGGCTCGCGCCACGCAGCCTCTCTCGTGTCGCCCAGGCGTGTTGCCCAGGCATCAGCCACGCTGCGGAATTCGTCGGGCGGCGTGGCTGGCTTCGCGCATTCGCACAAACGGCGCACCAAGCGCTGCGCCTGCACAGCCTTCACCGGCGTGGCCACCAGATACGGCTCCACGCCCATATCGATCAGCCGCGTAAACGCGCTAATGGCATCGTTGGTGTGCAGCGTAGACAGCACCAAATGCCCGGTGAGTGACGCTTGCACCGCAATTTCCGCCGTCTCGAAATCGCGGATTTCGCCAATCATGATCACGTCGGGGTCTTGGCGCAGGATGGAGCGCAGCGCCTTCGCGAAATTCAGGCCGATTTCCGCATGGGTTTGAATCTGCGTAATGCCCGCCAGCTGAAATTCCACCGGATCTTCCACGGTGATGATCTTGCGCAAACCGTCATTGCTGGCCGCCAGCGCCGAATACAACGTTGTGGATTTACCCGAGCCGGTGGGGCCTGTCACCAGCACAATGCCATTGGCTTCGCGCATCCAGCTTTTCATCAAGGCCAAGTGGTCCGCCGCAAAGCCCAAACGCTCCAAACCCAGCTCTTTGCGCTCCTTGGGCAGCAAGCGCATCACGATGGATTCGCCATGCACGCCAGGCAATGCCGATGCGCGAATGTCCATTTCCTGACCGCCCACGCGTGCGGAAAAACGACCATCCTGCGGGAGTCGGCGCTCGGCAATGTCCATGCCGGAAATCAGCTTCAAACGCGATGCGGCAGCAGCGAAGCGCTCGCGCGGCAACTGCAAGCGCCCCTGCAGCACACCATCGATGCGGAAGCGCACCGCAAACCCGTGTTCCTCGGGCTCGATGTGAATATCGGAGGCACGCTGCTCAGCTGCTTGCGCCATCAAGTTGTTCACGAATTCCACGGTGGGCGCTTCTTCAGCCAACTCACGCAGTGCGCGCGCGTCGCCGCTGTCATTGCCACGCTGCGCCGCCGCCAAACGGCCCAATTCCTCTAAGTGCCGCTCCAACTCTTGCGAGCGCGCAAGCATGAGCACCGGCGCGGCGTTGGGCAGCGCAAAGCGCAGGCCTTCCGCCAGGACCGGTGAGAGCGGATCGCGGCTGGCGCAGGCCAATTGGCCTTCTTCTGGCGACCAAATCATCACTTGTTGGTCCAGCAGCCAATCCAAACGCAGCCCCAGCGCTTCTGCATGCGCAAGCACCTCGCCTGCCGTAGGCCACGGCACCTCACGGCCAGCGACTGGAAGCGCCAATTGCACGGCTAAGGTGTCCACCAAGTTGTCTTCGGAAAGCGCACCCAAGCGCACCAGCACAGCGCCTAAACGCCCACCCAGCTTGGCTTGCAGAGCCAGCGCACGCTCCACATCGGCCGCGGCCACCAAGCCGCGCTCTTGCAGTAAGTCACCCAACAACCGCGGCATCGCGGCAGCCTCAAAGGACATCGGCAAAACCCTTCATCAAACGCCTAAACACGCTAAAGCCGGCCCAGTACACGAACAGCGCAATGGCGGCATACCCGCCCAGCATCGTCCATTCTGGCCATTGATGTTCAAACACCACGCGGCGCATTTGCTCAATGGGTACCGTCAGCGGATTCAACACCATCCATTCGCGCATGCCCTCGGGTGCAGACGCGCGCGAATACATGGCGGGGCTAAGAAATAGCGCCGCTGTGAGTAAAGGCGGCAATAGCTGCGCTAGATCGCGAAAGTAGACGCCCAGCGCCGCAAGACACCACGCCAAGCCTGTGCCCAAAAGCAGCAGCGGCGCCACCACCAGCGGCAACGCCAGCCAAGACCATGCGGGGCCCGACGTGAAGAAGGCTGCTACCAACAACACCGCCAGTGCCGCCAGCAAATGCGTTGCAGCTACGCGTGCATCCACCAAAACCAGCACGTGAAGTGGAAAAACCACCTTTTTCACGTAATTGGGCTGACTGAGCACCGCCTGCGGCGCGCGGCCCACCAATTCATTGAAAAACCCAGATAGGAGCAATCCGGCGAACAACACAATGGCAAATCCGGCCCAGCCGCCGCTGGCTTGGCCCGGCAGGCGCGTGCCTAACACTCCCGCAAACACCAGGGTGAACACGGCCAGCATCAGCAAAGGCGAAAGCCAGGGCCATAGCGCCCCCAGCCAATGGCCGCGGTAGCGCCCCTGCAGCTCCCGCTGGGCCAAAACGCGCAGCAAAGCGCGCTGGCGATAGGGGAGAAGGGCGGCGTTGAACATGAGGCGAAGGTCCATTGCACGCAGAGAAGGCGCGGCATGATAGCCTCCGTGCACGGACGTTGGGGCCGCAAATCGGTCGTGTGGCCCCACCAGCCTGCTGCAACGCCCCCGCAGAATGGGCGCTAGATCACGAAATTACAGGGATTGACCGGCCCTGAACGATGTAATAACTTGCCGCAGTAGCTTGTGTCCTTGGGTAGGGACTTTTTTTTGTCCCTCCCAAATACAGCCGGTTGCTAGAGCCTCCCTCTGGTACCGGGTTGTGCGGTAGCAACCGGTCAAGGCTACGAACCCCGAAATTGCTAACTAGGAGTTAGTTCGACATGTCGATCCTCAAGAAGAATGTTCTCGCGTTTGCGCTCGTCGCCGCGTTGGGAACCACCTCAGCGTTCGCTGTAACCATCTCGACCAACGGTGATCAAAACCCGGTTCGCGTGGCTACTGCTGACGTCCTCACCAATACCACCGCGATTGGCGTGAACCAGAATGTGCCGCTCTCGATTGAGACCGGCGACTTCATCTTGGGCCGCACCACCGGCTTCGCGATCCGTGTTTCGCTGGAGAGCGGTGGAACCAACGCTGCTCGTTTCTTTGCTGACCCGACCTTCACCACGCCCGATCTTCCGGCTGGCTGGACGGTGACCTTGGCTGCCGGCGGCGCGGGTTCCAACTTCGCCGTTTACTCGGTGAACCCGCCCAGCACGAACCCGGTCCCGGGCATCGTGGACGGCGTGATTTTCCAGATCACCAATGCAGACAATGTGGTCGCCCCGACCTCGGGTCTGCGCTTGAACAACCTTGTGGCCGCCGGCCTCAACAACGACAACCAGACGGTGACGTTGCGTACGTTCATCATCGATCCGGTCACTGCACAGCCGATCCTGAACACCTTGGGCTGGGCAACCCCCGTCCTGCGTTCGGGTAACCCGGTTGTGTTGTCTTGCACCGTGGGCACCGGCACGGGCCCGACCGATTCGCGCCTCACCCCCGCCGAGCGTATCGACGTGGGCACCGTTGGCACCGCCAATGGTCAGGGCACGCGTCAGGGCTTCTCGGACAACGGCTCGATCGGTTCGCTCACCAACGCTGGCACGCGTAACTTCGGTTTCCACGCTGGTTTCGTGACCCACAACGCTGACGCTTCGTTCCCGGGCTTCGTGTTCCAGGCGACCGACACGTTCCGCACCATCGTGACCTTGACGGATCGTGCGTCCTTGGGTGCTTTCGCTACCTCGGGCAACATCTTCCTGGCCGCTGACAACACCTGTGCTGCGCCGATTGCTGGCTTGGCCACCACCACCACCGGTTCGTTCAACGGTGCAACGTTGGGTGCTAATCAGGTTGGCTTCCAGTACCAGGGTGCCACGGGCGCTTCGGTGAACTTGGCGCTTTGCTTCTCGGTTCCGACCAACAACACCACGCAGATCGATCCGACCGCTATCACCACGCAGACGAACTTCCAGCGTACCGGTGCTACGGCGTTCTCGAACCTGAGCGCTGTGTGTAACGTCGCTCCGATGCTGCTGAACGGCTCGACGGTGAACATCGCCAACCTGCCGCCGGCTGGAAACGCCACGCAGGAAGGTTTCATCCGTATCGTGAACAACAGCACCACCTCGGGTCGCGTCACGATCCGCGGCAAGGACGATGCTGGTGCCAACGGCACGAACTCGATCACGTTGGATATGCCGGCTGGTCGTTCGGTTGTCTACACCTCGGCTGAGCTTGAGTCGGGTACGGTCGCTGCTGCCACCCCGGCGAAGCCCGCCTTGACTGGCGTCTTGGGTGACGGTGCAGGCCGCTGGCGCCTGAACATTGTCGGCGAGTTCGACAATATGCAGGTCCAGGCTTATGCCCGTAACGTGAACAACGATGCCCTGAGCAACATCACCGACTTCGAGTCGAATCAGGAGCAGGCCACCGACCGCAAGAATCTGAACTTCGATTGATCTGAAGTTCGGCTCTCGTAGTCGAGTTACACCGAACGGGCCGCGCAAGCGGCCCGTTCTTTTTGTGTCTCGCTAAGGCTCTGGCGCTTGGATGATTGATTGGTGATCTACAATGATTCAAACTGAATCGGGCTCCATCGATTAAGGGAGAGCATCGTGTCGCAGGCTGGAACCAAAGTGATGACCGCGCATGTGCCCTTGCCTTTGGCCGAGAAGGTGGATCGCATGGCGGAACGCCTTGAGCGCTCGCGCGGTTGGATCATGAAACAGGCCTTATCGGCCTGGTTGGACCAACAAGCAGAGCGGGAACGGCTGACCCGTGAGGCCATGGCCGAGGTGGAGACTGGCCGTTTCATCGACCATGCGGCCGTGCTGGCATGGGCGGATAGTTTGGACACCGACACGCCCCTGCCAGTGCCTCGCTAATGGAACTGCACTGGACAAGCAGGGCCTTGTCCGATGTGGCGCCTCTTTATGAATTCTTGGCGTGCGAAAACAAGTTGGCGGCTGCAAAAGCGGTTCAAGCTTTGACCAAGGCCCCTTCGCTTTTGTTGACGAACCCTCGAATCGGCGATCAACTCTTCGAATTCGAGCCGAACCACGTTCGCCGCCTGCTGATTGGGCGATATGAAATGCGCTACGAAATTCGAGAGTCCTCCATCTACATCCTGCGGGTCTGGCATACGCGAGAGGATCGCTGAGTGCAGGTCGACTCCGTCCCCGCGCCTGCGCTTTCGCATGGCACGGTGCAAAACGATGCGGCACTCCACGTTGCGGCGTTAGGCAAGGCCTATCGCTTGTGGGCCAGCCCACGCGCCCGCGTGCAGGTACCGCTGCTGGTGCGCTTGGCCGATCTGCTTCAGCGCTCGGGTTTTTTGCGTGCCGCGCAGCATTGCCGGCAGCGCGCCGAGGCGCTTGGCCCAACCCATCAGGCGCTCAAGAATGTGAGCTTTACGCTGCAGCGCGGTGAGGCGCTAGGCATTATCGGGGCCAACGGCAGCGGCAAAAGCACGTTGCTGCAACTGGTAGCGGGTGTGTTGCAGCCCACCGAGGGCCAAGTGCAGGTGCAGGGCCGTGTAGCCGCGCTGCTGGAGTTGGGCTCCGGCTTCAACCCCGAGCTGACGGGCCGCGAGAACATTGCGATTAACGCCGCCATTCTTGGGCTCAGCCAGCAACAGATTGCCGAGCGCTTGCCTGAGATTGAGGCGTTTGCCGACATCGGTGCCTACATCGACCAGCCGGTGAAGGCCTACAGCTCGGGCATGGTGGTGCGCTTGGCGTTCGCGGTGCAGGTGCACATCGAGCCCGATGTGCTGATTGTGGACGAGGCCTTGGCCGTGGGCGATGCCGCCTTTCAAGCCAAGGCCATGGCCAAAGTGGATGAGATCTTGCGGCGCGGTACGACGCTGCTGTTTGTAGGCCACGATTTGAACGTGGTGAAGGCTTTTTGCCACCGCGCCATGCTGCTGGAGCATGGGCAGGTTGTGATGGAAGGCCTGCCTGATGAGGTGATTACCGAGTACTTGTACCGCACGCACCAGAAAGCCCTT
>JAIXVL010000141.1 GCA_027483045.1 Lysobacteraceae bacterium | reverse complement strand
TTGAACGTGAGTGGGCATTGGTTCAACCCAGCACGTTCGGGAACGGGCTACAGCGTGCAGATGTTCCCAAACTACGAGTTCTACGCAGTATTCGGCTACGACGCTCGGGGTGTGCCGCGCTTTCTAGTGGCTGAGCGCGGGTCCATGGGTGGCCCGAGTGAAACCTTGGATTTAGAGCAGGTCACCGGTACTTGCCCGTTGTGCACTCGCAGCGGAGAGCCAATACGCCGCACTATCGGAACGTTCCAGCGCACGTTTGCGAATGGAACTTTCGGCAACATCACCTTGAACGGCACGTTCACTGCCGGCGTCCCCGGTACATGGGCCGCGAACGATGCAGTGGTTCCGCTGGGTGGGCTGCAGGGCTGCGCGACGCCCTAGATGGGCTGTTGTCAGTTCGTTTGGTTATCAGCTGGACGTCGGTCTTTCTGGCGCAAGCGTTTATCATTTCGGGCCGGCCCAGCGCCGGCCTTTTCTTTTCAAGGCTTTGCCATGCAGATCGACACCAAGCTGCCGAAGGTCGGCACCACCATCTTCACCGTCATGAGCGTGCTCGCGGCCGAGCACGGCGCGGTCAATCTTGGGCAGGGTTTCCCGGACTTCGAAGTGCCTGTACCGCTGCGCGATGCGCTCGCCCGTGCCATGGCTGGAGGCAAGAACCAGTACGCGCACATGGCCGGCGTGCCGCCGCTGCGGAAGGCCATCGCCGACAAGACCCTGCGCTGCTACGGCCATCGGCCGGACGTGGATGCCGAGATCACCGTTACTTCGGGCGCCAGCGAGGCGATCTTCGATGCCATCGCTGCCGTCGTTCGCCCTGGCGAGGAAGTGATCGTCCTCGACCCCTGCTACGACTGCTACGAGCCCGCGATTGACCTTGCCGGTGGTCGTGCGGTGCACGTGCCGCTGGATCCCGCCACGTTCGCCGTCGACTGGGCGGCAGTGCGCGCCGCGGTCACGTCGAAGACGCGCCTCTTCATGTTCAACACGCCGCACAACCCGTCGGGCGCGATGTTCGGTGCGAGCGATATCGCTGAGTTGAAGCGCTTCGTGGTCGACTTCCCGCACGTGCTGCTGCTGTCGGATGAGGTGTACGAGCACATCGTGTTCGACGGCCGCATCCACGAGAGTGTGCTGCGCTACCCGGAATTGGCCGCGCGCGCCTTCGTCATCAGCAGCTTCGGCAAGACCTACCACTGCACCGGTTGGAAGGTGGGCTACTGCGTGGCGCCACCGGCGCTGACCGCCGAGTTTCGCAAGGTGCACCAATACAACACCTTCTGCACCTTCGCCCCGGCGCAGTGGGCCTTCGCCGAGATGGTCGAACAGCACCCGGAGCATTACGAAGAACTGGGCGCCTTCTACCAGGCCAAGCGCGACCGCTTCGCTGCGCAGCTCGCGACGACCAAGCTCAAGGCCTTGCCGGTGCCGGGCGGCTACTTCCAGCTCGTCGACTACTCGGCGGTCAGTGATTTGCCAGATGCTGAGTTCTGCCGCTGGTTGACCATCGAGAAGGGGGTCACCGCGATTCCGCTGTCGCCGTTCTACGAGACGCCGCCGAAGGGTCAACGCCTCGCGCGCCTGTGCTTCGCCAAGAACGAGGCCACGCTCGACGCCGCCATTGAGCGGCTGGCGAAGCTTTGAGGATTCGCGAATGAGCATCGCCCCTGACCGTGATCTCCGCGTTGCCCTCGTGCAGGGCGATACCCGCTGGCACGACCCGGCGGGCAACCGCTCGTACTACGGTGGCTTGATCGCACCGCTGGCCGGCCGAACGGATCTCGTTGTGTTGCCGGAGACCTTCACTTCGGGCTTCAGCAACGAAGCGCTCGCGAACGCCGAAGACATGCAGGGTCCGACGGTCGCGTGGATCATCGAGCAGGCGAGGGCGCTCGACGCAGCCGTCTGCGGCAGCGTGCAACTGCGCATTGAAGGCGCGCAGGCCGAATCGGAAGGCATCGCGCCGGGCGTCTACAACCGCCTGCTGTTCGCCACGCCCGACGGTGGCCTCGTGCACTACGACAAACGCCATCTGTTCCGGATGGCGAAGGAACACGAGCGCTACGCCGCCGGCGACAAGCGCGTGTTCGTCGACTGGCGTGGCTGGCGGATTTTCCTGCAGGTCTGCTACGACTTGCGCTTCCCTGTGTACATCCGCAACCGCTTCGAGGCGACGCGCCCCGGCGCCTTCGACTACGACCTCGCGCTGTTCGTCGCCAACTGGCCGGCGGCCCGCGCCTACCCGTGGAAGACGCTGTTGCGTGCCCGAGCCATCGAGAACCTTGCCTGCGTGATTGGCGTGAATCGCGTCGGCACCGACGGCAACGGCATCGACTACAGCGGCGATTCGGCGGCACTGGACCCGCTCGGCCAGCCGCTCGTCGAAGGGGATGCCGAGGTGCGTGTGCTCGAAGCGGCCTTCAGCGCCGAGCAGCTCCGTGGGCACCGCGAGCGTTTTCCGGCGCAGCTGGATGCGGACGATTTCGAGATCAGAAGCTGAACGTCGACGCGGCGCTTCTAGCCAAGGCGCTCACACCCACGCCACCAGCACTACGCGCTTGCCGCACTTCAGCCGCTAGTTGTCCTCGATCGGGTTCCGGCGTGTTGCTGCTGGCCCCGTTGTTCTCAGCCTTCAACATCAATCGATGTCCGGCATGCCTTCAGGCAAGCGAGGGCCTTGGCCACCGCGGCCGGGCTTGCGCTGTCCGCCGCGCGGGGCACCACCGCCGGGGCCACCTGGGCCACGCGGGCCGTTGCCGCCGCCTGGACCGCGCGGGCCAGCATGGCCGCCGCCGCCCGGACCACGAGGGCCGCGGGGGGGACCGCTTCCTTCAGCCCGCGGGCCGCGGTTGTAGGGGCTATTGCCGGCCGGCTTGCCGTAGGGACCGCTGCGTTCCTTGCGCGGCGGAGCCACCTTCGAACCGGTGTCCACGCCTTCCGGCACGTACCAGCTGCGGAAGGCGCCCGACGCGCTGTCCACGCCGCCGGTGGCCACTTTGGGGCCACGGGCAGGGCGGGCACCGTAGGGCTTGGGTGCGCTTGGACCGCGCTCGCCGTAGGGCTTGGGTGCGCTAGGGCCGCGCTCGCCATAAGGTTTCGGTGCGCCGGGTGTGCGCTCGCCGTAAGGCTTGCTGCCCTGCGGGCGATCGCCCCAAGGCTTGCCACTCGCACCGCGCTCGGCACCGGCTGGCGCGTCGCCTGGCTTCTTGGCGTAGGGCTTCTTGCCGAAAGGCTTGGGCGGCCGCGGGCCACGCGATTCAACCGGCGCGTCGCTGCCCATGGGGCCCACAAACGGCTTGCCCGGCTTGCGGCCAAACGGCTTTCCGCCGCCGGGTTTGCCGCGCCCACGAGCGGGCCGTTCTTCGCGCACGTTGTCGAAGCGGCGCAGCTCGCGAGCTTCATTATCCACGGCGCCGTTGACGTACGACGGACCACGCTGCTCGTTGCGGACTTCAATCGTTTGCGTTTTTGCGCGGCGCTGGCCGATGACGGGCTGCAGCGTCAATACCGGCGGCTGGTTTTCCAAGCCGAAATTGCGACGAAGTGCTTCAACGTCTTCTGCCGACATTTCGACCGACTGACTGCGCAGCAGTTCACGGGGCAGCATGACCTTGCCGTAGCGAACGCGCTTGAGGCGGCTCACTTGGTAGCCCTGGCTATCCCACATGCGGCGCACTTCGCGGTTGCGACCTTCCTTGATGACGATGCGGAACCACGCGTGCGAATCGCTCGAGCCAATGCGTTCGATTTCGTCGAACTTGGCCGGGCCGTCTTCCAGCGTGACGCCGTTTTTGAAGCGGTGAATGATGTTTTCCGGCACTTCGCCGTGAATGCGGCAGACGTACTCGCGCTCCACTTCGTTCGACGGATGCATCAGCGCATTCGCCAGCTCACCGTCGGTGGTGAGCAGCAACAAGCCAGTGGTGTTGATGTCGAGGCGGCCCACTGCAATCCAGCGCGCACCCTTCAAGCGGGGCAGCGCTTCAAACACGGTGGGGCGGCCTTCGGGATCTTCGCGCGTGGTCACCACGCCCTCGGGCTTGTTGTAGAGCAACACAGATGCCGGCTCGGTGAGCGCGGTGGCCATGAAGGTCTTGCCATCCAATTCGATGCGATCGCCCCCCTTGATGGTGCGGCCGAGTTCGGCCACTTCACCATTCACGCGGACTTCGCCGCGGGAGATGCGCTCTTCAAGCGCGCGACGGGAGCCGAGGCCCGCCTGAGCGAGCACTTTGTGCAGGCGCTCTTCAATGGCCGGTTGGGCCGGGGTGGCCTCGCGCTTCAGCGAGAGGGTCTTGCGGGTTTGGTCGTTGCTCATGCGTTCAAGGCGTCAGGCCGGTTGGCCTGGTCGTCGCTCTCTTCAAGGGATGGGGCGGGCGTCGTCACGACGTCGCTTTCGGCCGGCACGTCGTTACCGACGGGCGCGGGTTCGTCAATGGCTGCCAATAGCGGCAGCGGATCGTCCAGCGCGAGCTGGGGTTCAAGTTCGCCGATGTCGCGGATCTCGGACAACGGCGGCAGTTCTTCGAGCGACTTCAAATTGAAGTAGTCGAGAAACAATTTAGTGGTGCCGAACAGCGCGGGGCGTCCGGGGACATCACGGTGCCCAACAACGCGAATCCACTCGCGTTCTTCAAGCATCTTGATGATGTTGGAGTTCACCGACACGCCGCGAATCTGTTCGATTTCTCCGCGAGTAATCGGCTGCCGATAGGCGATGAGGGCGAGCGTTTCGAGCGTGGCGCGTGTGTAGCGAGTCGGGCGCTCGGCAAACAAGCGGCCAACCCAAGGCTGCACATCGCGCTGCACCTGGAAGCGAAAGCCAGAGGCCACTTCCACGAGCATGATGCCGCGATTGGCGCAGGCGTCCTGCAGACTGGAAAGTGCTTGCTCGATGCTGCCGCGCGGTGCGGGCTGATCGTCGGGGAACAGCGCATACATCTGCGCCACCGTCAGCGGGTGGTGCGAGGCGAGTAGCGCGCCTTCCAGAATGCGTTCGATTTGTACGGAATCCATGCGGTGTGACTCAGGCAGGTTCAACGCCGACATCGTCGTCGGCAGCAATCGGTTTGGAGAGCTCGTCTTCACTCAACTGCGGGCCGGCATCCTTGTCGAGTGCCTCCGTTAAGGCGCGGAGGTAAATCGGCGAAAGCGGCTCTTCTTGCACAATTTCAATCAAGCGCTCTTTGGCCAGCTCAAGAATGGCGAGGAAAGTGACCACGACACCCAAGCGGCCTTCATTGGCCTCGAACAGCGTGGTGAAGTCAGCGAACACACCGCCGGCCAACTTGCCCAACACATCGCTCATGCGTTGGCGAACACTCAGTGCCTCGCGCTGGATGGCGTGATGACTGAACAGATCGGCGCGCTTCAGAACATCGCGCAGAGCCAGCAGCATCTCGCGCAAATCCACAGCAGGTGGTTCGACACGTGCGCCACGCTCGGGCATTTCAGCGTGCGCGACCACCGTATCGCGCTCCAGACGCGGCAGGGTGTCGATGTCTTCCGCGGCGCGCTTGAAGCGCTCGTACTCCTGCAATCGACGCACCAGCTCGGCGCGCGGGTCGGCTTCCAAGCCTTCCTCGCTGGGCGGACGCGGCAACAGCATCCGCGACTTGATCTCGGC
>JAIXVL010000140.1 GCA_027483045.1 Lysobacteraceae bacterium | reverse complement strand
GTCTTCTGCAAACGCCCTTGCGCGCTGCCAAAGTGTGCTCGCCGCGGCTTGGTCGTTGGCAGCAAGCGACTTTTCCAATTGGTCGCCAAGAGCACCAATCAGGCGTGCGCCCAGTTCGTCGAATTGGGGGTCGCGCGGCGCCAATGCCCGTGCTGCGGTCAAGGAGTCCACTGCGTTGTCGCCGGGAGGCGTGGTCAGTCGCAGGCGCGCAATCTGGCGCCTGGCCGCAGCAAACTCGCGGGCGGCAGGCACGCGCGGGTCGTAGGCCAAAGCGTTGGACACAAAGGCGTTCGAAGCGGTTGCCACGGCGGCAATGGGCTCAGCGGCTGGGGCGCTGGGTTCCACTGCAGGTGCTGCGATGGGTGCGGGAGCGGCACCCGCTGCGATCGCGGCGGCACCGATGGGGTCATCGACTACCGCAGCAGGGCTTTGGATGGCGGTAACGAAATCGGGTTGGGCCGGTGGCCGCTGAGCGAGCCACCATCCGCCGATCACGGCGGCAGTGAGCGCGGACGCCATCACGCCCAGCACTAGGCGTGATCTTGGCCCTTGCATGACACTGCGTGCAGAGGCTCGCGCCGCAGTCGCTGCTTCAATTTCTGCCGCGTGGACTTCGGCTGTCGTGCGTCCACGCACACGCTTCTCGAGTTCGTCCAGCGCGTTGAGCATCTGCTCGGCGTTGCGGAAGCGCTGATCGCGCCCCTTCGCCATGGCCGTGGAGATGAACACCTGCCAATGGCGGCGATTGGCCGGAAGCGGAGGAATCGGGTCATGCGCATGCATGACCGCAAGCGCCAACGCATCGTTGCCTTGGAAGGGCAGGTGCCCGGTGAGCATTTCGTAGGCCAGCACGCCCATCGCATAGATGTCGGCGCGACCATCCACGTTGTCGCCGCGCGCTTGCTCAGGCGCCATGTAGGCGGCACTGCCCACTGCGAAGCCTGCATTGGTGATGCGCGTTGAACTGCGGAACGGCAATGCAATGCCGAAATCCGCGAGCACTGGCCGATCGGCGTTATCGAACAGCACGTTTTCGGCTTTCACATCGCGATGCACGATGCCGCGTGTGTGCGCATAGCCTAATGCGGAAAGCAACGAACGCAGCACATCAATGATGCGCCCTTCGTCGTTGCGCATATCGCGCTGGCCCAAGTGGCCTTTCGACAAATACGGCATCACGTAATACATCAGGCCTTGCGGCGAACGGCCCACCTCGTAGATGCCCACGATGCACGGATGTTCGAGCTTGGCGATGGTGCGCGCTTCCTGCTCGAAGCGCTGCTTGCTGATTTCTTCGCGAAGGATTTCCGGCGCCGTGATCTTGATGGCCACTTGGCGATCAAGCGACTCCTGCACGGCCAGATACACAAAGCTCATGCCACCTTTGCCGATGCGCCGCATCACGCGATAGCCGGGGATCTCCGGCATCATCGAGGTCAGCAGCGCAGAGAGTTCCTCTGGCGACATCTCCTCGTCGGGCGACGGCGTGAAGCGCAGGATGGCCATGGGAAAGGGGTCGGGGGCGTTCGGGCGGCCAGCTTCGCTCCTTGTTAAGGCCCTGTCCAGACGCCCTGTTCTCAGTTTTGGCTAGGCGCTTTGTGCGCCATCGGGCCGCGCTCTTGGCTTTAAGCGCACGTAGACCTGTTTCCGCACGCGAGCCACAAGTTCGCCCTCGGCATCCACCACCGGGCAGTCGAACCAGCGCAACACGCGGCTGCCGTCGGCGGCTGCGGCGCGCAGTTCGTCTAGTACGGCGTCTTCCACGTCGAAGCGGCAATGCACGGTGCTTCGGCCGGGCTTGATGAATTCAATCTCCCCCGCTTTGTCCCAGACCACGTAATCGGGGCCCAGGGCGCGCAGCAGCAGGATCATCCAGAACGGGTCGGTCATGGCGAACAGCGAGCCGCCAAAGTGCGTACCGACGTAGTTGCGGTTCCAGGGCCGCAGGCGCAGCTCCACTTCGGCATGCCGCCAGTCGTTCGAGAGACGGGTGACGTGAATACCCGAGAGCAGGAACGGCGGCCAGACGTTGAACAGGTGGCGGAGCACAAAAGGCGACATGCGGAGCTCGGGGAGGGGCCGGTCCGCATCATGCCATACGCATGCGTATGGATGGTATGGCTTTAGAACAAAACCGAGGCCATCTTGCGGCGGTAGCGACCCACCAAGTCTTCGTCATCGATGATGCGGAAGGCGTCGATCAGGGCCTTTTTCGGAAGCCCGTTTTCGAAGCCGCGATCGCGCGTGAGCATCTCGAGGAACTGGATCAGGCCGGCTTCGGAATCGCCCTCCACCACGTGCCGCGCGCCGAGCAGGTGGCGTGCGCGAAGGTCATCGGGGTTGGCGGCAATGGCCTGTTCCAGCACTACGGCGGGCGGCGCATCGGTGAGCAGTGACGCAAAGCCCAAACGCGCACGCGCCTTCACTGCGCGGTCGTCGGTCGCGAGATTGGCGGGCAGGGCATCGAGCAGGGCTTCCGCTTCGTGCGCGCCACCCACCTTGAGCAACGCCAAGACCAGGTCCAGCTTCAGCGCGTCGTTTTCGGGCGTGTTGGCCACCTCGTGGCGCAGGCGGATCACCTCGGCCTCGGGGTCGATGGCCGGCGCGGCTTCGGGTTCGGCTTCCGCCGCTGCTTCAAGCGGCATCACGCCGTGGGTCTTCAGGAACTCGCGCAGCTGCCCTTCGGGCAAGGCGCCGGGAAAGCCATCGACGATCTGCCCGCCCTTCAGCAGCATCACGGTGGGCACCGAGCGAATCTGGAAGTAGCCGGCGAGCTGCTGCTCTTTGTCGACGTCCACCTTCGCGAGCAGGAAGCCGCCGTTGAACTCGGCGGCCAGCTTTTCGAGCACGGGCGTCAGCGATTTGCAGGGGCCGCACCACGTGGCCCAGAAATCGACCAGTACGGGCACGTCCTTCGACTTCAGCAACACGTCCTGTTCGAAGCTGGCCAAGCCCGCATCGAACACGAAGGCGGAAGCGCCCGCAGCTTCAGCGGCGGGTGGATTGGCATTGCGGTTGAGGGCATCAAGGCGAATCACGAAGCAGCTCCAGAAGCGTGTCGGGCCGTGGGCAGTGCCCAAGGGTGCAGTTTGAGATGAGCATCGATGGAGGCGGCGCAGCCCGAAAACAAGCGCGGCGCCGAAGCGCCGCGCGTGAAGTCCCGACAGGAAGGCTTAGGCCCCCGGCTGCTTCACCACCGCGCCGTCCTTCATCACGAAGTCCACTTTGCGGGTCAGGCTGATGTTCTCGACGGGGTTGCCCGGCACGGCCACCACATCGGCGCGGAAGCCCGGCGCAATCTGGCCGATATCGGACACGCCCAGCACCTTGGCCGCATTCACGGTGGCGGTTTGCAGCGCCACGTTGGCGGGCATGCCGCCTTCCACCATGAACTCGAACTCGCGGGCGTTGTCGCCATGCGGGCTCACGCCGGCATCGGTGCCGAAGGCGATCGGCACGCCTGCGGCGTAGCCGCGACGGAAGGTGTCCATGATCTGGGTGCCCACGGCGATGGCCTTCGGGCGAACGATGGCGGGGTAGTAGCCATCAATCAGCGCCTTCTCACCCACGAAGCGCCCCGCCGAAAGCGTCGGCACCCACCACGTGCCCTTTTCCTTCATCAGGCGCATGGTGCTTTCGCTCATGAAAGTGCCGTGCTCGATGCTGGTGACGCCGCCCTCGATGGCGCGGCGCATGCCAACGTCGCCGTGCGCGTGCGCGGCCACCGTGTAGCCATAGTCCTTGGCGGTTTCGACGATGGCGCGGATTTCCTCGATGGTGAACTGCGGGGCATCCGGGCTGCGCGCGTAGCTCAGCACGCCGCCGGTCGCGGTGATCTTGATGGTGTCGCTGCCGTCCTTGTAGCGCTGCCGCACCGCTTGGCGCGCGGCATCGACGCCGTTGATGACGCCCTCGGTCGGGCCGGGCGGACCCATCAGGGTCGACAGCGTGTTGTTCAAGCCATTCGTCGGGTCGGCATGGCCACCGGTGGTGGCGATGGACTTGCCCGCGGCATAAATGCGCGGGCCGGGGATGGTGCCGGCGTTGATGGCATCGCGCAGGTGCGGCGCAATCGTGCCGCCCAAGTCGCGCACGCTGGTGAAGCCGGCCTCGACCGTGCGGCGCGTGTACTGCGTGGCGCGCAGCGCGAAGTCGACGTCATCAAGACGGAAGCCTTCGGAATAGCTCTGCGGGTTCGACTCCTGGCCCACGTGCACATGCAAGTCGATCCAGCCCGGCGAGCAGGTGTGGCCCGCAAGGTCGATCACGGTTGCGCCTTCGACTGCCACCTTGCCCGGCTGCACCGACGTGATGCGGTCCTTGTCGATGACGATGGTCTGCGCGCCGATCAGGCTGCCTTTGGCGGCATCGAAAACATCGCCGCACTGCAGCGCCGTGGTGGCGGCATGGGCAGGCAGGGCAAGAACAATCGAAGCAGCGATCAGGCTGAGGCGCAGGCGCATAGTGAGTTCTCCGGAGTGAGACCCCGACTGTAAGCCGTCGGCCGCGCTGGTTCTAGCGCCCCGTCGCTTGGGTCCGCCCGCCCGCGCCTTCGCCAACCTCGGCGAAGATTCCACGTGCGCGGTTTGCATCGAAGTCCACGAGCCGCGTTTCCAAATCGGCGACACGCTGACGCAAAGCGCGGCGAAGTTCGGCGTCGGCCCGCAGCGCCTCGGCGACCTCGTCGACGACGCTCGGCGCCAGTTCCAGCGTGCAGGGGTAATCAATCACGGTGTCCATACCTTCGTACTCTCCGGGCACCACGGCGCGGTCGCCGCAACGGCGCGCCAGCTCGCGCTGCACTGCGTTAGGCACGTTCTGTCGGAAAGCGAGGCGGTAGGGTGACTCCATGCTTTCGCGCACAACGTTCTCGATGGTGCGCAGCCGGAACACCCAGTCCACATTTCGCAGCAGGCGCTGGTCGGTGATCAGGCCGAGGCTGCCGGTTGACACGAGTTCGTCGTAGGTGGCGCGGCGTCGATTGCCTTCGCGGTACTGCGTGGCGCGATACGCCGCCACCAACAGGTCGTGGTTGGACAGTTCGATGTCGCCCTCCAACGCCTGCACCGCGCGGTCGGCCGCATCGCGCACGTCTTGGGTGTACGCCGCAATGAAGTCGTAGGTCCAGCGCTCTTCGCGCAAGTCATCGCGCAGGCGCTCGGTGAACTCGGCGCCGCGCTGCTGGTCCACCCTCGCCGCGTTCCAGTTCGACACTTGAATACCCACGAACACGCCGAGCACCACGATCAGGAAGTCGATGCCGATGGCCGTCCAGTTCTGCGTGCGGATGTGCTCGGCCACGCGCAGCAGGCGGATGGAGCGGGGTGCGCCGTCTTGTGCGCGGCCTTCGCCGATTGATTCGCCTTGGTTTTGGTCATTCATGGCGTCGGAAAGGCCTCTAGAACCACGACGGGTGTTGAGTCTCTCAATCGAGGAGCGCGAGGCAAACTCACTGGCCGGACTCCGCATCGATCAAGCCAAGGATTTCGTCGGCCAGCCGGGCTTCAAACGTCCTAACGCCGCGTGCATTTTGCGCGCCGATCTCCATCATCATCACCGCGGTTTCGAATTCCGGGTCGGCTCGCATCGCATCAAGATCAAACTGAATGACTTCTGCGCGTATTCCGGAAAGCTCGGCCGAATCAAGGACTGACGCGACCTTGTAGTGTCGATATAAGACCGGATGCTGCGAAGCGGTCTCTGTGACGAGCGTGCGATGCACCTCGAGGTGGATTTTTGAGAGTCGATCGTATTCAGCGAGGCGGTCGCGCAAGGCGGAACTTCGCAGCGCGCTGAGCTGTCCTTGCGAAACCATCTCGGTGTAGGTTGCGGAAGAACCGGAGGGAGTTCTGGACTCGGGGAGGCTCGCCAGCGCGATTTTCAGTCGATTCTCGTCAATCGGCGTATCGCGGTACTGGTCATCCGGCAGGCGAAGCAGCTGCAGGATATAGCCCGTTCCATCGATGATCCGATCGAAGGTGACGAAGTGAGCATCGGTGCGCTCCTTGATTGATCGGAAATCCGAGGCCAGTCGCTGGAGGTAGATCTCTTGCTGCTCGGCAGCGCGAAGCGAATCGTTCCAGTTCGCCACTTGAATACCCACGAAAACGCCGAGCACCACGATCACGAAGTCAATGCCGATCGCCGTCCAGTTCTGCGTGCGGATGTGCTCGGCCACGCGCAGCAGGCGGGTGGAGCGGGGCGGTTCGCTCTCAAGCGTGCTCTCACTCATCAAAGGCATTCCCTATTCTGGCGCGATTGGTTGAGGCTTCTGAAAAGTCTGCGGCTCGAAGCCCATCTCCTGGACAATCCGCAATGCATGCGCTTTCCGGACATTCAGCGTGCTCGTCGCGACCCTCTGGTTTGCGACCCAGAAGCGCAGTTGCGGCAGCAAGTCTGGGTGGCCCAGATAGCCGTCGAGAACCGCTTGAGCGTCTGCTTCGGAGATTGGTGATTCGCAATCGAGCAGCGTCTGCTGAAAGTCATTGGTGATGCGATGACAGTCCGACCAGATATGGTCGGCAACCGCCGCCGGTGACAAGCCCCGCACGATTCTCCGGTACTCCGGGACCATGGCGAAGAGATACTCAAGCTCCCCCTTGCTGCCGTGGTAAATCGGGAGCGTCGCTCTCAGTTTTTCATCCTCGATCAGCCGCAGGTCGCCGCCATTCAGTAGCTCCCGATAAGTCGTGTCGTTGCTGGTCCAAGGCCACACCTGGCTGGCCTGGTAGAAGGCCAGCACCGTTTTCCAAGCCGAGCCCTCGACGAGCTCACCGGTCTCCGCGTAGTGGATGGCGCTGTCGCCATGGGCGATTACCTTGCCCCAGAAGACTTCGCGGTCTTCGATCGAGGCGATATCGGATCGGAGGTTGTCGACGATGCGCGCGACGTAAGCGTCTGCTTTGGCAGCGTCCATCCGCGCCGCGTTCCAGTTCGACACTTGAATACCCACGAACACGCCGAGCACGACGATCACGAAGTCGATGCCGATCGCGGTCCAGTTCTGCGTGCGGATGTGCTCGGCCACGCGCAGCAGGCGGGTGCGGCGGGGCCGTTCTTCGTCCGGGCGGTGATCACTCATGGCCCGTGCTCCAAGCTTGCCCCGAGCGCGTCCATGCTGACGCTGACTTGCTGATAGTCCCGCCAGTCTCCCAGAGGAAGCCCGTTCGACAGGCAGTAGTACGGCGTGCCGGAGTGGGCGTTGCCCGGAGAAAACTTGCCATCGACATTGAGGAAGCGCGCAATGACCTCATCCGACGGGGCGTCGCCCGCGTCGGCGATCATGCGCATTCGCTGGCGCGCGGAGAGACGTTCGTGCTGCCACACGGAGCGCAGGGCGTTGATGCGGGTCAAGAGTTCAGTACGGACCGCCGGGTCGAGCGGGATGGGGTGCCTCATGACGAGTAGGGCGCCGCCGAGGGCGCGGGTCTCCGCCTCGTAGGCGCGCGCCAGAGCCGCGTCCTCGCTGACGCGTCCCAGTATCGCTTGTCGGCGCGGCGAGAAATGGCTCGCAGTGCCGTCTCCGAGAAGGGCCTCCCAGGTCGGGAAACGCCAGGGGCGGGTGGACATTCGCACGACCTGCTCCCGACCCAAACTGGTCATTACCGCCAAAGGTCGCAGCGCATCGCTGCTCTCCAGCACGTTGCGACTCATCGCCTCCAACTGCGCGTCCACGCAGGGCTGGCTGACCGATTTCTCCGCCGACCACAGAAAAACCCAAGTGATGTCGCTCTTGAGCCGCGCTTCGGCATCCTTCACCTTGCTGTGCCAGTTCCATTCTTGCACCGCTTCATTCGCGGCCAGGGCGATCAGCACGCCGAGCAACACGATGATGATCTCACTCCAGAAGGCCGGCCAGCCCATCGACGGCGAGAAGCGCCGCGAGCGGGAGCGGTACGCGCGCTGCGGAGTGGATTCGCTGGCGTCGGTCGTGGAGTTCGCGGACTCGCTGGCGCCCGGATCGTTCATGGGTTGGCCAGCTCCGTCTCGATGTCGGCCAGCAGGGTCGCGGTGTCCCCGCTCAAGTTCGACAGCAGGTTCCAATGCACGATGGCCCATTCCCGCTGACTGCGAAGGTAGGCTGCGAAAGCCGGGTTGTCGCGAGCCAGCGCGATGATCTCGGCGGCGGGGCGCTGGTCGAACACCGACACGCCGAGCGCGTACTGCTCGCGCGCGCCGTCGTTGCGGAACGCGCGGAACACGGTGGTCTGCGTATCCAGCAGGTCGTCGTAATCGCCGTAATAACTCTGGATCTGCTGCGCCAGCGGACGATCGCGCAGCAGGCCGAGACGACCGGCGCTGAGCAGCGACTCATAGCCGCTGCGCGAGCGCACGGAGATGCGCACGAGGTTGATCGATCCCATCAGGTGGTCCAGCTTGTCGAGCGGGAACGGCTCCGGCGGCGGGGCCTGCCAAGTCTCGGTGCCGAGTACCAGCGTGGTCGGAAGCGTCGTGCCGAAGGCTTCGCGCTGGACATAGTCGACCGCCGCGATGCGCATGCGCGCCGAACTCAGCAGAGCCGCATCCATCCCGAGGTGCGTGCGCAGGTCTTCGGCGATTTCGCCCAAGTGTCCGCGCACCAGTTCGCGCTCGACCCTCGCCTCGTTCCAGTTGGCCACCTGGATACCGACGAACACGCCGAGCACGACGATCAGGAAATCGATGCCGATCGCGGTCCAGTTCTGCGTGCGGATGTGCTCGGCCACGCGCAGCAGGCGGGTGCGGCGCGGCGATTCGTTCTCCAGCGCGTCTTCGCTCATCGTGATCCTTTACGCAGTTCAGCATCAATCAACGCCAGCGCACCTGCCGCCGATTCATTCTGCTGCACGAACGAATCGGAAAGGGCGCTGGCATAACCCGCCCACTCGGTAAGCGAGTGGTGGATCTGCGGGTCCCTGGCGATGGCAGCGACTCCGACGGCGGAGATCTCGGGCGACACGCCCGGCTCGCAGTTTTCGAGGTAATTCTCGCCCTGGTCGGTGAGTTGGAAACAAGCGCGCCAGTAAGGTGCGTGGATCGCCAGCGGGATCAGGCCGCGCACCCGGCTGCGGTAGGCGGGCGGCTGCTCGAACCCCTTTGATATCAGCCCGGCGTTCATCCGATAAGCCTCCAGCGCATCAACGATTTCGCGGTTGCGCGGCCAGCCATTGCGGCGCATTTCATCGTAGGTGGGCAGCGCAATGGTCGGTTGCTGCCACTGCGAGGCGTGGAAGAAGTCCACGATCACCGGCCAGCAGTCGTCGCCACACGCCTTGCCGGCGTCGAGGAATCGGATGCCGCGTTCGCCGGAGCGGGTGACCTGCTCGAAGGCCTTGCGCTGGGTCTCGGTCTGGACCATCGCCTGGGCCAGCTCGGCGCGTAACGAGCCCAGAAGCACTTGCTCGCGCTGGTGGTCCACCCGCGCCGTGTTCCAGTTGGCCACCTGTATGCCCACGAACACGCCGAGCACGACGATCAGGAAATCGATGCCGATCGCGGTCCAATTCTGCGTGCGGATGTGTTCTGCAACGCGCAGAAGGCGGGTGCGGCGGGGTTCGGTGGTTTCGGCGCTGCCGTCGCTCATTGTTGCGGGCCCGTCCGTTCGTTCGCGGTTGAATTCCCGTCCAGCGTCGTTGCGAGTGCGGCGAGGGTCTCGGCTTGGCCCTTGCCGATGGTGGCCGAAAACGCCCGGAACCGCGAGACGTTGTCGGTGAAGTCGTTGAGGAAGGCTGGGCTGCCGCGCATGCCGGCGAAGTCGCAGTGCGCCGTGGTCCAGTTGGAGGACGTGCCGAGATTGATCAGGTTGGGATGGTGCCGGGCGAGCGGCCGACGATCGATCTGGATGTCGGTCCGCAGCTGGCTCATGTCGGCATGGGCCCGGTCGAAGGACATGATGGCGGTTCGTACGTGGGGGTCACTGATCAGCAGGATGCGGCCGGTGGAAATCAGCTCCTTGATCGTCGGCGGGTAGAAGATCGTCGAGTCGAAGATGTGCGAGCGGGCGACCGCTGCGCAGTGCCCACCATCCAGCGCATCGCGCCCTTGGTCCGATTCGAAAAACGCGCGCACGGCTTCAAGCCGATACTCGATCTCCGAAAGACTCGTCTGCGCCGACTGCGCCAGCGGCACGATGTCGGCCAGTTCCAAGCGAAGGCGCTCGAGGTACTGCTGCTCGATCTCTCGGTCGTGCTGGGCCCCGTTCCAGTTCGCCACCTGGATACCCACGAACACGCCGAGCACGACGATCACGAAGTCGATGCCGATGGCCGTCCAGTTCTGCGTGCGGATGTGCTCGGCCACGCGCAGCAGGCGAGTGCGGCGGGGTTCGGTGGATTCGACGGAGGCGTCACTCACAGCGATAGTCCCCGCTCGCGAGCTTGCGGCAGTGCTCGGGCGGACCGAACTCGTCCCAGTGCGCGGCGATGCCGGTCTTGCGCAGGAACTCGGGAAAGGCAGGCGAGGCCCAGACCTTGGGATAAAGACGTGTGCCGAGAACCTCGCCCAAAAACAGTGAGTCGTTCGACGTCGCGAGAGTGGAAAACAGTTCCAGTCCGCGCTCGACTTCGCCCATGCGGACCAGCGTCAAGGGCACCAGTGCGTTGATTCGCGAAGGCCCAGCGGCCAGATAGTTGTCGATAATGCGCGCGGACTGCGCGATGCCCTCGGCGTCGCCCACGCTCGACGCCGCGAATGCCGCCGCCGCTTCGGGTGCCAAGCCAGTGGCGAAAGCCGTGTAGAGGTCCAAGCTCTGCTTTCGGGCTTCCGGCAGGTCCCCGCGCTTCAGCGCGATCCACGACCGCGTCATGCCAGGCCAGCGCAAGCCCACATTGCGCGCCCGCTCGTTCATGCGCTGCGCCGCCGGCAGGTCGCCCGCGGACACCAGTAGCCTGGAGCGCCAGCTCAGCGCATTGGGCAGCAGCGGATCGATCTGCAGGGTCCGGTCCAATGCGCGCTCGCATGCTGCGATGTACCCCGTCACGCAAAGTGTCGTCGAGCGCCATAAGTTCGCGGTGGCATCCGCGGGATCGAGCTCCAGCGCGCGCTCTATCGCGGTCCCCGCGGGGCCATAGCGACGATAGCCTTGGTGGATCACGCCGAGCACCGCGTGCGGCTCGGCGAGCTTCGGGTCTAGGCGCAGCGCCTGCTCGGCAGACGCGTTGGCCTCCGCCATCAGCGCGTCATAGCGCTCGGGTGCGGCGGTGGTGGCCGACGCGTAGTAGAGCGTGGCCAGCCGCGAGTGGGCGCGGGCGAAGGCCGGATCCATCGTGATCGCCTGCTGCACCGATGCGATGGCGCCTTCGTAGCGTGGGACATCGCGCTTGTTGAAGACATCGGTCGCGCGCAGGTAAAGCGCGTAGGCGTCCGGGTTGCCGGTGCCGACATCGACGAGCCGCCCTTGCTGGCCGGCATTCAGCGCGACCTTCAACTGGCTCGTGACCTGCTGCGCGATGTTCTCCTGCAGCGCGAAGATGTCGGCGTCAGTGCCGTCGAAGCTGTCGGACCAGAGCTCGACGCCATCGCTCACCCGCAGCAGCTTGGCGGTGATGCGAAGGCGCTCACCCTGCTTGCGCACCGAGCCTTCCAGCACGTGCGCCACGCGAAGCGTGCTGCCGATGACTTGGGGCGTTTCGTTGCGGCCCTTGAAGTAGAACGACGAGGTGCGGCCGGCGACCTTCAGATCATCGATCTTGGCCAGCGCGTTCAGGATCTCCTCGGCCACGCCGTCGGAGAAATACTCGTTGTCGGCGTCCGCGCTCATGTTGGCGAAGGCCAGCACGGCGATGGATTTGGTGTTGATGGTGGAGGCGACGGGCGCATCTGGCGCGTTTGACGAAACCAGTGCCGCATTCGCCGTCGAAGCGGTGGACGCATCGCGCGCGGGTGCCAGCACGAACTTGTCGATGGCGAAGTAGCCAAGTGCCAGCGCCATCACCACCAGCAGCATGCGATTCATGCGCTGCGCGGTTTGCGGCGCGATCGATTCGTTTGCAGCCACTTCGTCGTCGCGCTTCAGGCCGTCCGGCGTGAGCTCGAACACCCACGAGAACACGAGTGCCGCAATAAAGCCCAAAGCCAGCAGCCCCACCAGAACTCTCATCACCCAATCGGGTGCGCCGAACACCGGCAGCAGCGTCGCTGCCACTTGAACCACAAGCCACGCGCCGACCAGGTACAGCCCGGCCATGCGGATGACGTTGCGGCGTTGCAGTTCTTTGAGCAGGTTCATTTCGCGCCCCAGTTGCGCAGCGGGCAAAAGCGCGCCGCGTGCCGGAAATCCGCATCGGTACTGAGCAGGATCAGATCATGGCGGATACAAAGCTGGGCGATCAGCGCGTCGATGGTGCCCATCTGGACACCCTTGCGTCGGCAGTGATTGCGCAGTTCGGCGGCCTCGACGTGGTCGGTGCGGTCCGGGCTGATGAAGGGCAGGGCCGAAAAATGCTGCAGCAAGCGGTCGCGGGATTTCGCGCCAGCGAAGCCCTGCAGCAGCTCCTGCAGGATCAGTCCCGTGCAAACGACCGACTCGCCTTGCTCCAGCGCAACGCGCAGCGCCTTCACCTCGGGGCAGTCCGCAGGCGCGTCCCGCCGGAATGCCAGCGACCAGACCGAGGTGTCGACCAGCAGGCTCATGCCTTGGGTTTCGCCTTGCCGGCGGCCGCCGGGCGCTGGCGCTCCTTCTTGTGGTCAAAGCTTGGCTCCCATTCCAGGGCGCCCATCAGCTCCAGAAGCCCCCGCTGGCGGCGGCGCGCGATGAACTCTTCCAGCGCGAGCGTCACCGCAGCCTTTTTGGTGCGTTCACCGCTGATTTCGAGGGCGCGCTCGATCAGCGCGGGATCAATCGACAGATTGGTGGCCATGTGTCACCTCCTACACATCAGATTACACATCAGCCCGATGTGGGCCAAGCCAAGGCCGAGCCCACTGTGTCGCAGCTACTCGCAGCGATAGTCGCCATTGGCGTCCTTCTTGCACAAATCCGGCGGGCCGTACTGGTCCCAGAGCGCGGCAAGGCCGACCTTGCGGGCGAATTCGGGAAAGGCGGGGCTGCGACGTGCTGCTTGGCCGCGTGGGCTCCACAGCGCGGCATGCCACACGTTGGACGAGGTGGGGAAGTCCGCGACCAAGCGCAGCCCCTCTTCAGGTTCGCCCAGCGTGATCAGCGCCCACGGCACGATGCCCGGAACGACCTCCGGATGCGCATCAAGAATGCTCTGGATTCGGCTCAGCGCCGCGGCCCGCGCGGTCGCGTCGCCGAGGATGCCGTCCGCGAGGATTGCGCCGGTGTCTTGCGGCAGGCCGGGACTGAAGAACTGGATGCCAGCGGACAGTTCAGCGCGTGCCTCATCCATGCGCTCTTGACGCTGGCTGACCATCCCAAGCGCCAGTTCGATGTTTTGCGCGCCCACTGAGCGCGCGCGTTCCAGCAGTGGACGTGCACCGTCGAGATCGCCCATCCACTCCATCAGGCGCCCGCGATGGTGCAGTGCGTTGGGCAGCAGCGGGTCGATGG
>JAIXVL010000231.1 GCA_027483045.1 Lysobacteraceae bacterium | reverse complement strand
TCGACGCTGATGATGCTGGTGAGTGCGTTCGCAGGCTTCGATCGCATCATGGCGGCCTATCGGCATGCCGTTGAGCAGCGTTATCGGTTCTTCAGTTATGGCGATGCCATGTTGCTTTGGCCGGAGAAGAGCGCATGAGCCGTATGCAATTCCAGAAACTCGGACAGAGCGGAAAAGCGCGACGCGGCCGAATCACTTTTCCGCGCGGCAGCATCGAAACCCCGGCCTTCATGCCGGTGGGCACCTACGGCACCGTGAAGGCGATGCGCCCGGCGGAAGTTGAGGCCTTGGGTGCCGAAATCATTCTGGGCAACACCTTCCACCTGTATCTGCGGCCAGGCCTTGAAGTGATGGCCGCGCACGGCGGATTGCACGGTTTCACTCAGTGGCACAAGCCGATCCTCACCGACTCGGGCGGATTCCAAGTCTTCTCTTTGGCGCACAAACGAAAGATCACCGAGGAAGGCGTGACCTTTGCCTCGCCGGTGGATGGTCGCAAGGTGTTCTTGGGCCCCGAGGAAAGCATGAACATCCAGCGTGTGCTGGGCTCGGACATCGTCATGATCTTCGACGAATGCACGCCGTACCCAGCCACCGAAGTGGTGGCACGCAAATCGATGGAACTTTCCCTGCGTTGGGCGGAACGCTCGAAGAAGGCCCACGAAGGCAACGACGCGGCGCTGTTCGGCATCGTGCAGGGCGGCGTTTACCCTGGGCTGCGCACCCGCTCGGCCGAGGGGCTGAAGGCCATCGGTTTCGACGGCTATGCGGTCGGCGGTCTGGCCGTGGGCGAGCCCGCCGCAGAGCGCGAGCACACGCTTGAGGCCATCTGCCCGCAGCTGCCCGACGACAAGCCGCGCTACCTCATGGGCGTAGGCAAGCCCGAAGACATCGTGGAAGCGGTGGCCCGCGGCATCGATATGTTCGATTGCGTCATGCCCACCCGCAACGCGCGCAACGGCCACTACTTCACCGATTTCGGTCAGGTCCGCATTCGCAACCAGAAGTACGAACACGATCTGCGACCCATTGAGCCCGGCTGTGATTGCAGCACCTGTACGGGCGGCTTCACCCGCAGCTACATGCGCCATCTCGACAAGTGCAACGAGATTCTGGCCTCGATGCTGGCCACCACCCACAACCTGCGTTACTACGTGCGCCTGATGGAGCGCATCCGGGCGGCCATTGAGGCGGGTGCCTTCGAGGAGTTCCGAGCCGAGTTCTATCGGTTGCGCTCCTTGGGTGAGCCTTGACGCCTAGTGCGCCCGCCACTGCCCCATCGCGTGGCATACTGCGGGGCTGATTTCACCTAGGAACGCGTGCAACCCTATGTCTCTGCTCGACTTTTTGATTCCCGCCGCCCACGCCCAAGCCGCTGGCGCGCCCGCCGCTCCGAACCCCTTCCTGCAGCTGATCCCCTTGATCCTGCTGTTCGTGGTGTTCTGGTTCCTGCTCATCCGCCCGCAGATGAAGCGCCAGAAGGAACACCGTCTCCTGGTCGAAAAGCTGGCTAAGGGCGACGAAGTGGTCACCAACGGCGGCATTGCTGGCCGTATTGAAGAAGTTGGCGAGAGCTTCGTCACCGTCGAAATCGCCGAGGGCACCAAGGTCAAGGTGCAGCGCGGTTCGGTTTCTGCTGTTTTGCCGAAGGGCAGCTTGAAGTCGCTGTAAGCGCCCCCATCACTTCGTCCTCACCACGGACTCCTTGACGGCCGGCCTCGTGTCGGCCCGTGCAGAACCCCATGCTCGAATACGCTCGCTGGAAATTTGTCGTCGCGTTGATTGTGCTGCTCGCCAGCGCGCTCTACGCCCTGCCTAACCTCTATCCGCAAGACGCTGCGGTGCAGATCACTGCCAACCGCGGCGCTCTGGTGGATGACGCCCTTGACGCTCGCGTCGAAGGCTTGCTGAAGGCGGCGGACATCCCCTTCAAGTCGGTGGCGAAAGAGGGCGACAGCCTGTTGGTGCGCTTGGATAGCGAACATCAGCTGAAAGCCGCTGATTTGCTGCGCCCCGAGTTGGAGAGCGGCTACACCGTGGCGCAAAACCTCGCCTCTACGGTGCCTGATTGGCTGAGCGTCGTGGGAGCACGCCCCATGCTGCTCGGCCTTGACCTCCAAGGCGGCGTGCACTTTCTGCTTCAGGTCGATCAGCAGTCGGCACTTGAGAAGCGTGAAGGCACGTTTGCTGAGCAGATTCGCGTGGTACTGCGCGAACAGCGCATCGCGACGCAGGAAGTGACGGTTCGTCCGAACGATGTTCTCGTACGTCTGAGTCGCGCGGAAGATCTCTCGAAGGCGCTTCAGCTGGTGACCGCCGATGCCCCGGAACTTGCGCTGCAGCCCTTGTCGGGCAGTGCGGCGCCGGGCTTCACCGCCAGCATCCCGCCGGCGACGTTGAACGCCATCCTCGACGAAACCATCAACCAGAACGTTGCCATTCTGCGCAACCGCATCAATGCGCTGGGCGTGGCCGAGCCGATCGTGCAGCGTCAGGGTGATTCGCGCATCGTGGTGCAGCTGCCGGGCGTGCAAGACACGGCGCTGGCCAAGCGCGTGATCGGTGCAACCGCCACGCTTGAGTACCGTGCCGCGTTGGGCACCAATGCCGATGCTGCCGAAGCACTGCGCACGGGCCGCGTGCCGCCGGAAGGCCGCATCTATTACCAGCGTGAGCTGGGTCCGGACGGCAAGCCGCTTCCCATCATTCTTGCCAAGCGCGTGATTGCTGCAGGCGACCAGCTTGTTGCGGCAACGTCGATTACTGACCAGGAATCGGGCACGCCGGGTGTCTCCGTCACGCTGAACGCTTCGGCTGGCCAGCGCATGTTCGACTTCACATCGCAGAACGTCGGCAAGCCGATGGCGGTGGTGTACATCGAGCGTATTCCGCAGGTCACGGTGGTGGACGGCAAGGAAGTGCGCAGCACCAGGGTCACCGAAGAGGTGATTTCGGTCGCGACCATCCGCGGCGTGTTCAGTCGCCAGTTCCAGACCACCGGTTTGGAGAGCACCAATGAAGCCCAGCAGCTCGCTCTGTTGCTGCGCTCGGGCGCTTTGGCCGCACCGATGGAGTTCGCGGAAGAACGCATCATCGGCCCCAGCTTGGGTGCAGAGAACATCGCGCGCGGCTTGGAGTCGATTGCCGCCTCGTTCCTTCTGGTCTTGATCTTCTTCGTTGTGTACTACCGCATGTTCGGAGTGATCACCAACGTCGCACTGTTGCTCAACATGCTGATGCTGGTGGCGGTGATGTCGATCTTCGGCGCCACGCTGTCGCTTCCGGGCTTGGCGGGTATCGCGCTCACCGTTGGCTTGTCGGTCGACGCGAACGTGTTGATCAATGAGCGTATTCGCGAAGAATTGCGCGCCGGCAATACGCCGCTGTCGTCGATCGCCACGGGCTTCGAGAAAGCGGCCGGCACCATTGCCGACGCCAACGTGACCGCGCTCTTGGCGGGCATTGCGCTCTTCGTTTTCGGAACCGGGCCGGTGAAGGGTTTTGCCCTGTCGCTCATCATCGGCATCCTGACCTCCATGTACACCGCTGTTTCGGTGTCGCGTGGCGTCGCTACCTTGATCTACGGCCGCCGCAAGAAGCTGGCCGGCGTCGCCATCTGATCCGGAGTCTCTCGTGCTGCACCTGATCCCCTACGACACCAATTTCAACGTCATGCGTTGGCGCTTGCCTTCGCTAGCGATCGCGTTCGCCATCATGTTGGTGGCGATTGCACTGATGCCCACCAAGGGCTTCAACTTCGCGCTCGATTTCACCGGCGGCACAGTGGCCGAGCTGCAGTTTGAAAAGGCACCCGATCTTGAGCAGGTGCGTCGCACCCTCACAGAAGGCGGCTACGACAATGCCGTCGTGCAAACCTTTGGCGCGCAGACCGATGTGGTCGTTCGCTTGCAGGCCATCGAAGGTGAGGCCAGTGCCACGGCGACCGGCGGCGCGATCGGCGAATTGCTGTCTGAGCCGGGCAATGCCGTCACGGTGGTGCGCTCCGATTTCGTGGGTCCACAGGTAGGCAAAGAGCTCGCGACGAACGGCATCTTGGCGCTGGCGTTCGTCATCTTCGGATTTCTGGTCTACATCACCATTCGTTTTGAATGGAAGTTTGCGGTTGCCGCAATCATCACCACGCTTCACGACGTGGTGCTGGTACTGGGCTGGTTTGCGCTGACGGGCCACGAGTTCGATCTGACGGTACTGGCAGGCGTGCTCTCGGTGATGGGTTACTCCATCAACGACACCATCGTGGTGTTTGACCGTGTGCGCGAGAACTTCCGCGCTCTGCACAAAGTGACACCGATGGAGGTTCTCAACCGCTCGGTGAATCAGACGCTCTCGCGCACCATCATCACCTCGTTCGTAGCCTTCCTCACCGTGCTGGCCTTGTACCTCTACGGCGGCCAAAGCTTGGAAGGCATGGCCGAGGCGCAGATGATCGGCATCATCTTCGGCACCCTGTCGTCCATCTTTGTGGCTTGCCCCTTGCTGGTCTGGCTCCAGGTGAGCAAGCAGGATTTGCTGCCGCGTGCCAAAGACGACAGCGAGCTCGATCGCCGACCGTAAGCAGTCTGTGTGCGCTGAGTGAAAACACGGAAACCGCAGGGCAACCTGCGGTTTCCTGCGTTATGGGCCACTGCGTATATTGGGTGGGGTCTCGCTTCGGTGCTCCCAATGAGTGAATCAAGCCCTTTGCTGGCTCGCCGCTTGGCCTCTGCGTTTGCGCTCAGGCTGGGGCTTGTTTTGGGTTTGCTGCTGCCTCATGTGGTGCTTGCCGCAGCGCCTTCGCCCTTCTCAAGCCCGTCGCCAATGGCGTCTCCGGACGACTTGTTCGAACGCGTAGGCAATGCCGTGCAGATCCCCGATGGTGTGGTAACCGGCCTGGTGCAAGACCAACAGGGCTTGATTTGGATTGCGACCACGGAAGGCTTGATCCGTTTTGATGGCTATCGGTTCCGCCGCTATGTGGCGGTGGAAGGCGATGACAGCAGTCTGTCGGGCAATTTGGTACGCACGCTTCTGCTCGCGCGCGATGGCCGCCTTTGGGTGGGTACCGAGGCCGATGGGGTGGCAGCCTACGATCCGAAAACCGATCGGTTCTTGCGTTTCCAGTCATCGAATTCGGAGGCTGATCGCCTTCCTGTGGCACCCATCCGTGCTTTGGCCGAGGACGTTGCGGGAAACATCTGGGTCGGAACCACCGGAGCGGGTTTGGCTCGCCTTGATCCTGAGACGGGCAGGGTGCAGCGCTATACCAGTCAAGCTGGTGCGGTGGGCAGCCTGCCTGACGACCGCGTTTCGGCGTTGTATTCCGACCGCGATGGCGTGCTTTGGGTGGGGAGTTGGCGCGGCTTAAGTCGTTGGCGCAAAGACACATCCACTTTTGAACTGGTGCTTTCCGATCTCAATGATGAGGACGGATTCGCGAATACGCGCATTCGCAGCATTGTTCAGATGTCCTCGGGCGACCTGTGGGTGGGGGCGCAACAGGGGCAGATGGCCGTGATTCCTGCCGCGCTTCTCTCACGGCCCGACCCACCGCAGCCCCCTGAAGTGAGGCGCTGGCGCGGCAATGGCATGAGCACCGCGGCCGAACTGCGAAATGGCGAAGTCTGGCTTGGTCACTCGCGCGGCATCGATGTTTTCAGGGCGAGTGATGCGAACTTGCTCCGCGAGATTCGCCCGCAATCCACCAACCCCTTCGCCCTAGATTCGGCTGAGATCCGGACATTGCTGGTGGATCGTTCGGGTTTGCTTTGGGTCGGTAGCTTCGGCGGAGGTTTGCAGCGTCTAGACCCCCGCGAGCCGGCTTTGATCAGCCGACGCCTGCGGCCGGAAGACGGAATCTCTTCGCTCAATGCGCTCACGCTTTCCGAGGGCCTGAACGACACGCTGCTGCTTGGTGTGGGCGGCGTGGGTGTGGTGCGCATGGACAGCGATTTGCGCATTGTTGAAACCTTGCGTCCGGGCATGGGCACCGCTTATGAGGGCGATCAGGCGGCCGGAATTGCAGAAACGGCCGACGGACAACTGTGGTTGGCGACTGAGCGCGGTCTTTTTCGTCGCGGCGTGGGTGCTTCCATCTTCGTTCCGGTGCAAGGCGCTGGTTTTTTGGAAGGGGCCTCAGTGCGTCGCTTGTGGCCGCACCCCGAGGGTGGGCTCTGGGTTGGGACGGCCGATGGCCTATTTCGGGTCAAGGCGGAAGGTGGCCGGCCGACCCGCGTTGCGATGAAAGATGGCCGTCCGCTTGCGGGCGCGGTCGATGCACTAGCACCACGTCCAGAGGGTGGCTGGTGGTTGGGAGGTGGCCAAGGTCTGATGCATTTGGCCGCCGACGGTTCCGCAGCCAGCGCCATTGATGCGGAGTTGAACGGCCAAGCCTATCCGCTGGATATCGACGGCCTGCTTGTTGATCGTAGCGGGACGCTTTGGATCGAGGATTCCGGCCTTTATCGCGTGTCATCCGCGCAGGGCAATCGCGTGAGTTTGGAGTCGATCACTGGCGATTTAGGCTGGGGGAG
>JAIXVL010000258.1 GCA_027483045.1 Lysobacteraceae bacterium | reverse complement strand
TTCGAGAAGGACCGCGCCTTGGCCCGCCGTTTCCAGAAGATTGATGTGGTTGAGCCCACCGTGGGTGAGGCCGTCGCGATCTTGAATGGCTTGAAGTCGAAGTTCGAAGCCCACCATGAAGTCACCTATAGCGCTGAGGCCTTGCAGGCGGCGGTGGACCTGTCGGTGAAGCACATCGGTGATCGTTTGCTGCCCGACAAAGCCATCGATGTCATCGACGAGGCGGGCGCGCGTCAGCGCTTGATGCCAGCCGACAAGCGCAAGTCGTTGGTGGACGTGGAAGAGATTGAGCTGATCATCGCCAAGATGGCGCGTATTCCTCCGAAGCAGGTGTCTGCTTCCGACAAAGACGTGCTGCGTAATCTTGAGCGCAACTTGAAGATGGTCATCTTCGGGCAGGACTCGTCGATCGAATCACTTGTGTCGTCCATCAAGTTGGCGCGCTCCGGCTTGGGTAACCCGGACAAGCCGATCGGTAGCTTCCTGTTTGCTGGCCCCACTGGTGTGGGCAAGACCGAAGTGACGCGACAGTTGGCCATGCAGCTCGGTATCGAGTTGGTGCGTTTCGACATGTCGGAGTACATGGAATCGCACTCGGTATCGCGCCTCATTGGTGCGCCTCCCGGCTATGTGGGTTTCGACCAAGGCGGCTTGCTGACCGAGAAGATCGTCAAGACGCCGCACTGCGTGCTGTTGCTTGATGAAATCGAAAAGGCGCATCCGGATGTGTTCAACATCCTGTTGCAGGTCATGGATCGAGGCATCCTCACCGACACCAATGGTCGCGAGGCGAATTTCCGCAACGTGATCGTGGTGATGACGACCAATGCCGGTGCCGCGCAAGCCGCTCGCCGCACCATCGGCTTCGTGGAGCAGAACCACAGCACCGATGCGATGGAAGTCATTCGCAAGGCCTTTGCGCCGGAATTCCGCAACCGCCTGGACGCGGTCGTGCAGTTTGGCTCTTTGGGCTTCGATCACATTCTGCGCGTGGTGGACAAGTTCCTGATCGAGCTGGAAGCCCAGCTGCAAGAGAAGCACGTGGCCCTCACCACCACTCCCGAGGCGCGTCAGTGGCTGGCCGAGCACGGTTTCGATCCGCAGATGGGTGCGCGCCCGATGGCTCGCCTTCTGCAGGACAAGATCAAGCGCCCCCTGGCCGATGAGTTGCTGTTCGGAAAGCTGGTGGGCGGTGGTCGCGTGACGGTCGGCGTCGCAGACGGCGAACTCAGCGTCGAATCTTTTGCCGAGCCGGAAAAGTTGTTGCCGGCGACGGTTGAGTAAGTCGTTCGCAGAGCCACAAAAAACGGCAGCCTAGGCTGCCGTTTTCTTTTGCATGGTGCGCAAAGCGCTTACTTCATGCGGTAGGTGATGCGCCCCTTGGTGAGGTCGTAAGGCGTCATTTCGACCTTGACCTTATCGCCCGTCAGGATGCGGATGTAGTTCTTCCGCATGCGGCCTGAGATGTGCGCCGTGATGACGTGGCCGTTTTCCAGCTTGACCCGGAACATGGTGTTCGGAAGGGTCTCCGTAACGGAGCCTTCAAACTCAATGGAATCGTCTTTGGACATGCAGCGGGCAGGCGCCTGATCGGAAAAGGGAGGTTCGCGAAGGCGCGGAGTGTGCCATGCCAGAGGCTGACTTGCAAAAATACGGTTAAGGCGTGGCGGGGATCATTCAGGCTCGGGGCCGCCGTTCGCGCGTTCTGCCTGCTGCGGATAGGCGGCCAGCAGCGCGGGAACGGACAACTGCTGCGCGGCCCAGCTCGGTGCGGGTGAACGGTTTGCCGCGCGAGGCAGAAAGGTGGCGAGAAAGCGGTCTCTTGGCCACATCTCGCCGCCCATTCGGTGCAAGTGATCGTTTTCGACCTGTGCATCGAACCAAGGCCAGCCGAGGCGCATCAGTTGTTGGCCGAGTGCTGCCATGGCCAGTTTTGACCCACCACTTTCTGCGCTGAACATGCTCTCGGCGTGGAAGGCGGTACCCACGCTCACGCCATAAAGGCCACCCACAAGCCGCTGCCGGGACCAAACTTCAACGCTGTGCGCATAACCGAGTTCGTGCAGATGGCCGTACGCCCGGCGCATGGCTGAAGTGATCCATGTCCCATGGTCGCCGCCTCGGGGGATTTCGGCGCATTGGGCGAGAACTGCTTCGAAGTCGGTGTCGTACCGGATCTCCCAGTCACTCAAGCGGAACTGGCGTCGGAACCGTTTGGACAAATGCACGCCATCGCTGCGAAACACCATGCGCTTCGAGGGCGACCACCAGAGGATGGGTTGTCCTTCGTTGAACCACGGAAACAAGCCCGACGCATACGCGTTGACCAATCGCTGCGGCGCTAAGTCTCCGCCGACGCACACAAGTCCATCGGGTTCCGCGAGCGCAGACTGCGCTGGAGGAAAGGGTGTGTTCGGGTCAGGCCCAAGGAGAGGCGGATAGATCATTGAGGCAACGCATCGGTTTGGGCGGCGTTGTCGGCACGAAACGGACTATGGGCCATTCCTGTGTCCTGATAGCGAAGCGTGGCCTCGCGTTCCGCCGCGCACCAACGGTCCAGCGCTTGATGAAAGCGTGGCTCAGCCAGCCAGTGGCGACTGTGGGTGAGTGCCGGAAGAAAGCCGCGTGCCAATTTGTGTTCGCCTTGCGCGCCCGGCTCGAAGCGGACCAAGTCGTTCTCCAAGCAGTAGTAGATGCCCTGGTAGTAGCAGGCTTCGAAATGCAGTCCTGCCACCTCTTCGATGCAGCCCCAGTAGCGACCGTAGAGCACGTTCTCGCTGCGAAGACACAGTGCTCCAGCGATGGGGGTGCCTTGTCTTTCCGCGATCACCAACACGACGGAATCCGGCATCGCCTCGCAGAGATGCTGAAAGAAGGCTTCGGTCATCGCTGCGTGGTTCCACTTCTCCGCGAACGTGGTGCGATAAAAGCGGTGCATCGCAGCCATGGGCGCGCCACTGGCGGAGGTGCCTTCGTAGACGCGCAAGGTCACGCCTGCGGCGTCGACATGGCGCCGCTCGGCCTTCAAGTTCTTTCGTTTCTTGTGATTGAGCGCCGAAAGGAAATCATCGAATGTCTGCCACTCGGGCTGGCGCTGCCAATGGAATTGAACATCGCAGCGCTGCAGCCAGGTGTCGTCGAAGGCGTGGACGTCCGCGGCATCCAGAAAATTGGCGTGGATGGAATGCAAGCCCAGGCGCGGCGCTGCTTCACGCATGGCATCCAACAGGTGCCGTTTCAGCTCCGGATCTCTTGCCAGCAGGCGTGGCCCGGTGACTGGAGAGTAGGGCACACCGATCAACCACTTCGGGTAGTAGTCCAAACCATACTGCGCGTAGGCGTTCGCCCACGCGTGGTCGAAAACGAACTCGCCATGCGAGTTGCCCTTGGCGTAGGCGGGTGCCGCAGCCACCAATTCATTGCCTGACCACAGGGTGGCGTGAAGCGGGCTCCAGCCGTACTCAGGGTCCAAGCAGCCGTGCTGTTCCAGGCCGGCTAGAAACGCATGCGAGGTAAACGGATGCGCGCCGGTATTGAGCAGGTCCCACTGAGCTGCTGGCACATCTGAAAGCGCGCGCAGCAGCCTGAGTTCCATGGTCGCGATCGCGCCGCTTACTCGCCCTTATCGAGGAACTTGTCGGCGTCGAGGGCCGCCATGCAGCCCGAGCCGGCCGAGGTAATGGCTTGGCGGTACACGTGGTCAGCCACATCGCCGGCGGCGAACACACCGGGAATGCTCGTGCCGGTGGCACCGCCGTCGATGCCGCTCTTCACCTTGATGTAGCCATCGCGCATATCGAGTTGGCCTTCAAACAAGGAGGTATTGGGGCTGTGGCCAATGGCGACGAAAAAGCCCGTCACTGCAATCTCGCGCGTGCTGTCATCTTTGGTGGAGCGAAGGCGGGCACCCGTCACGCCAGTGTCGTCGCCCAGCACTTCATCTACGGAGTGGTCCCAAATCAATTCCACTTTTCCGGCCGCGGCTTTGGCCATCAGTTTGTCTTGCAGAATCTTTTCGGCGCGAAGCTTGTCGCGGCGGTGCACCAAATAAACCTTGCGGCAAATGTTGGTGAGGTAAAGCGCTTCCTCAACGGCCGTGTTGCCGCCGCCGATGACTGCCACCTCTTGGTCGCGGAAGAAGAACCCGTCGCAGGTGGCGCAGGCGGAAACGCCCTTGCCCTTGAACGCATCTTCCGAAGGCAGGCCGAGGTACTTAGCCGTAGCGCCCGTGGAGATGATCAGGGCGTCACAGGTGTACTCGCCGCTGTCGCCCTTCAGCAGGAACGGGCGTTGACCCAACTCTGCCGTATGGATGTGATCGAAGATGATTTCGGTCTCGAAGCGTTCAGCATGCGCCTGCATGCGCGCCATCAAGTCGGGGCCCATCAGGCCATGGGCGTCGCCCGGCCAGTTGTCCACCTCGGTGGTGGTCATCAGCTGGCCGCCTTGCTGCATCCCGGTTAGGAGAACAGGCTTCAGGTTGGCGCGGGAGGCGTAGACCGCAGCGGTGTAACCCGCGGGGCCCGAGCCAAGAATGAGCAGGCGGGAATGCTTGGTGGCAGTCATGTCGTTATACTTTTGCGGCTTTGGGCAAACGGTGCAGCGCACAAAAGCGCGGCATGCGGGCTGCAAAGCTTGGGGGCCAAGCCCTCGCAAATCAAGGTAAAGAACAATCAGTTCACGGGCCGCCTCACGGCGGCCTCACCGTTTTCCGGACAGCCCCTCGGAGTTACTCCTCATGCGCATCGGTATCCCTCGCGAAACCAAAACCCTCGAAGGCCGCGTGGCCCTCGTGCCCGCCGCCTGCTCTGACTTGATTCGTCGTGGCCACGAAGTGTGGATCGAGAAAGATGCAGGCGTGAAGAGTGGTTTCTCCGACGAGGAATACACGACGCTTGGCGTCAAGATTGCCCCCGACGCTGCAGCGCTTTATGCCGCCGGCGAATTGATCGTGAAGGTGAAAGAGCCGATCGAAGGCGACCTTAAGCACCTGCGCAAAGATCACTTGTTGTTTTGCTATCTGCATCTGGCTGCCGAGCCTGTGTTGACGCGCAAGTTGCTTGATATCGGTCTGACTGGAGTCGCGTTCGAGACGGTGGAATTGGAAAACGGCGACCTACCGCTGCTCACCCCCATGTCGATCGTCGCCGGCCGCATTGCCGTGCAAGTCGGTGCGCATTACCTTCATCAGCCGATGGGCGGGAAGGGCAAGTTGCTTGGCGGTCTGCCGTCGACCGAGCGCGGCAAGGTCGTTGTATTGGGCGCGGGTGCCGCGGGCGGCAACTCGGCGGCATTGGCAGCATCCAGTGGCGCCAACGTCGTGGTGTTTGAGAAGCGTCAGGACCGTATGGCGCAAATGATGGCCTTGGGCCCGAACGTGACAGCGCTTTACCCCTATGAGGCCGCCGTGGCACGCGAACTGCGTGATGCCGACTTGGTCATCGGTGCTGTGTTGGTCACTGGCGCCAAAGCGCCGCACGTTGTGACTCGCGAGATGATCAAGGGCATGCAGCCGGGCAGCGTGCTGGTCGACATCTCGGTGGACCAGGGCGGCTGCTTCGAGACCACGCGCCCCACCACGTGGAAAGAGCCGACCTATGTCGAGGAAGGCGTGATCCATTTCGCCGTGACCAATATGCCGGGTGCCGTGCCGCAGACCTCCTCTCAGGCGATTTGCGCCGCCATCCTGCCTTGGGTGCAGAAGCTGGCCTCGGGCAGCTGGCGCGATAACGAGGCGCTGGTTCGCGGCATCAACATCGAGGGTGGAAAAATTGTGCATCCAGCCCTGAAGGACATGGCGGTCTGAAGCCGGCGCGCTACACTCCCTGCGGCAGCGTTTCGCAGGGAGTGGCAATGTGCTGATGCAAGGCGTGGAGGGCAGGTCACTGGATCGTCGACAAAAGCTTTGGCGCGAAGTGGCGCTTGTAGTCGCCGCTCCGGCCCTGCTGTATCTGCTAGCCAGCCTGCTCAGTTACTCCTCGGCAGACCCAGGCTGGTCGCGCACCGGCGCCGTAGTGGGCGACATCCGAAACTTCGGTGGTCCCGCTGGTGCCTACATGGCCGATCTGGCTTTCTGGTTGTTTGGCTGGATGGCTTACTCCTTGCCCTTCATTCTTGCCGGGGTCACTTGGGTGGCCTTGTTCGGAATGGACAGCGATGGCGATGGGCGAGTCGATCTCGGCCCGGCACTTCGTCTTGTCGGCATCGTCGGTGTGTTGGTGGCGGGCACCGGGCTGATGAAGCTGTGGTTCGGCTCTGCCCCCGATTTGCCAGCTGAGGCGGGCGGCATTCTTGGCAATTTGGTGGGGCGCTCTGTCGTCACCGTGTTTGGCATGGCCGGCGGCTTGCTGCTGCTTCTCGCGCTGGTGCTGGTGTCGATCACCTTGGCCACGGGTCTGTCGTGGTTCGCCTTGATGGAATGGATTGGCGCCAGAGTATTGGCGCTCTTCGAACGCGCCCGCGAGGGGCGTGTGCAGGCGGCGGAGTGGCAGCGCACGCGCGTGATGCGTGAGGAGCGCGAGGAAGTTCGCAAAGTCGAAACTCAGAAACGCGCCAAGCGCGAGCCGGTGCACATCGAAGCTCCGGCGCCCGCAGTGGTTGAGAAAAGCGACCGCGCAAAACGCGAGCAGCAGATTCCGCTCTTCAACGCCGTGCCTGAAGGCGGTGTGCCGCCCCTGTCGATCCTGGACGAGCCGAAGGTGCAGGAGAAGGGTTACTCCGAGGAGACGCTCGAAACCCTGTCGCGTCAGATCGAGTTCAAGCTGAAGGATTTCCGCATCGACGTGAACGTGGTCGGCGCCTATCCGGGGCCGGTGATTACGCGTTTCGAGATGGAGCCGGCACCCGGCGTGAAAGGCAGCCAGATCAGTTCGCTCGACAAAGACATCGCTCGCGGCCTTTCGGTGAAGTCGGTGCGCGTGGTCGATGTGATTCCTGGCAAGTCGGTGGTCGGATTGGAAATCCCGAACACCAAGCGCGAGATGATTTTCCTCTCCGAGCTTCTGCGCTCGAAGGAATACGACAAGTCGCCGAGCCCGCTTACGCTGGCGCTCGGCAAAGACATCGCCGGCCGTCCCACAGTGGCTGACCTCGCGCGCATGCCGCACTTGCTGGTGGCCGGCACGACGGGTTCCGGTAAGTCGGTGGCCGTCAACGCGATGGTGCTCTCGCTGCTCTACAAGGCCTCCGCCAAAGACGTGCGGATGTTGATGATCGACCCGAAGATGCTGGAGCTCTCGGTGTATCAGGGCATCCCGCACCTGCTCGCGCCGGTTGTTACCGACATGAAGGAAGCGGCCAACGGCCTGCGCTGGTGCGTGGCCGAGATGGAGCGCCGCTACAAGCTGATGAGCGCGGTGGGCGTGCGCAATCTGGCGGGCTTCAACCGCAAGGTGAAGGACGCGCAGGATGCCGGTCAGCCGCTGATGGACCCGCTGTTCAAGCCGAATCCCGAGTTGGGCGAGCAGCCGCGCCCGCTCGAGGCGCTCCCCTACATCGTCGTGTTCATCGACGAATTCGCCGACATGATGATGATCGTCGGCAAGAAGGTGGAGGAGCTCATTGCCCGCCTTGCGCAGAAGGCGCGCGCGGCTGGCATCCACCTCATCCTTGCTACGCAGCGTCCCTCGGTCGACGTCATCACCGGCCTCATCAAGGCCAACATTCCGACCCGCATCGCCTTCCAGGTGTCGAGCAAGATTGACTCGCGCACGATTCTTGATCAGTCAGGCGCCGAAACTTTGCTGGGCCACGGCGACATGCTCTACCTGCCGCCGGGCACCGCCTTGCCGGAGCGCGTGCACGGCGCCTTCGTCAGCGACGAGGAAGTGCACCGCGTGGTCGAGTTCCTCAAGGCACACGGCGGCGGCCCTGATTATGTCGAGGGCGTGCTGGCCGAAGTGCAGACGCTCGCTGATGGCTCGGTAGTGGGCGCCAGCGGCCTGCCCGAAGCCGCATCGAGCGACGACAGCGAGAACGACCCGCTGTACGACCAAGCGGTGGCTTTCGTGACGGAGAGCCGCAAGGCGTCCATCTCGTCGGTGCAGCGCCGCTTGAAGATCGGCTACAACCGCGCCGCGAGGCTGGTGGAGGCCATGGAAAACGCC
>JAIXVL010000270.1 GCA_027483045.1 Lysobacteraceae bacterium | reverse complement strand
GTTCACGTTCTTGAAGTGATCAAGATCCAATACGCCCAAGCAAAGCGGTTTTCCATCGCGCTGTGCTTCCGCAAAGCAATCGGCCAAGCGCTCTTCCATATGCCGACGATTGGGTAAGCCGGTCAGTGCATCGGTGCGTGCTTGAAGCTCGTAGGCGCTTGATTGGACGCGCACGGTCTCGGCCAAACGTTCCAGCTCAGAGTTCTTTTGCATCAGCGCCTGCGTGCGCTCGGATACCAGAACACTTAAGGTCTTCTCACTCTTCTGCAATGCATCGACGCGCAAGGCATAAACCGAGTACAGACCAAGCACCAGCAAGATGCCTGAAAGCGCGAGGAAAAGCGGCTGCTGCCAGAAGTGCGGTCTCACTTCCACATCAATGCGAGCCAACTCGCTCGATGTGCCGCTGCCGCGGGTTTCAGCACTTACCTCAAACACGTACTTGCCCGGTGGCAAACGATTGAAACGCGCAAAGCGCACGGCGCCGCTGTCGGTCCAACCTTTGTCCAAGCCCTCAAGGCGATAGCGATAACGAATCTGTTCCGGCATGCGGTAACTCAAACTGGCGAATTCAATCTCCAGTTTGGCGTCGTCAGGCGAAAGCACGATCGCAGCATTCGACAGGCGCGCTTCGCCGTCCACTTTGACGGACTCGATGATCACTGGCGGCGGTGGGCGTTGGTAGCGCGCCAGTTGATCTGGCTGCACGGTGCTTACGCCACGTGCGGTCGCAATCCACAAACTGCCATCGCTGGCTCGCATTGCTGCTGGGCCTGCACCGCCATTGCATTGCGCGCTCGCCAAGCCATCGGCTTCTGCAAAGCTCAAGGTCTCCAAGCGGCTGCTCTTCCCGTCGAGAACGGATTCGAGCGCTTCACGCTGAACCTGCACAACACCACGATTCGATGTCAGCCAAAAGTTTCGGTAGCCGTCTTCAACCACCTGAAACAGGGTGGCGACGGGTAGGCCATTCTTAACGCCAACACCCGTAAGCGCATTGTCCTTCAAGCGCAACAAGCCACGATCGGTCGCAATCCAAAGAGCGCCATCGGCGTCTTCGTGCATACCGAAGACATCTTGGGCATCAAACATCTGGCGGATTGGAAGCGTGCGAAACCCGTTGCCCTCCTGCACCGCCAAGCCGTTTGCGGTGCCCACCCACAGTCGACCATCGCGCGTCTCCAGCAGGCTCACCACGAAGTCGCGTGGAAGTCCGTCGCGCTCATCGAATCGCGAAATCTTTCCCTGCTTATCACGCTTGAATAGGCCTGAGCTGGTGCCGATCCACAGATCGCCGTTGCTTCGCTCGATCAAAGCACGCACTTGAGGCCCGGACAGACCTTCCGCCTGGCCAATACGCTGGATCACCTTGCCATCATGTAGTTCGTAAAGGCCGCGCGAGTACATGCCCACCCAGACATTGCCGTTCTGCCCGTTGGCCAAACTCAGGACAGCCTCGTTGCCGATGCCATCGGATTCGCGAGAAACAGGCTGAAGGCGTCCGTCTGCCCATCGATCCAAGCCGCCGCTGCTTCCCACAAGAACGCTGCCGTCTGGGAGCTGCAGCACAGCGCGCACATAGTTGTCGGCCAGACCTTGATACGTATCGAAACTGCCAAACGGCGTATCGGCGAAACGCAGCAACCCGGCATTGGTACCTACCCAGATGGAGCCTTCGCGATCGACGAAGAGCGCAGGCACGCGATTGTTCGGCAAGCCGCCTTCACGGTTGAAGCGTTCGAGACCACGCGGTGTGGAACGAAACAGGCCGCGGTTCACGGTGCCCGCAATCAGATAGCCCTGCGGATCGACGGCTAGGCTGGCGACGGCATCGTCGGGAAAGCCTGACTCATGGGCCGAGAACTCGCCGCTTCTACCCCGATAGACGCCGTGGTGCGTGCCAATGAAGATGCCGCCATCAGGCGCGCGAATCAGCGCATACACCGCGCCGTCCGACATGCCGTCTTCCACGCCAAAGGACTGAACACGGTCATTTTCGATGCGCACTAGCCCTTTGGTAGTGCCTGCCCACACCACATCGTTGTCATCCACGAGCAGGGCAAACATTTGCCCTGACGGAAGACCATCAGAGACCCCAAAGCGTTTGGAGGTTCCATCAGGATCGATGCGCACCACGCCTTCGCTTTCGTGGGCAACCCACAGGCGGCCGCGATCATCAAGTTCAGCGCGCATGGTCTCTTCCTGCGCCAACCCCTGCTCAACGCCGACCCGCGTCCAGACACCATCCTTCAGCACCATCACGCCACCGCGCGAGGTGGCGACCACCAAAGTGCCGGGTACACGGGCGGAAAGCGCGCGAATGCCTTGATCGGTAAATGCCTCCACGTTTTGGGGGCCGAACAAGGTGAAGTCTTGCCCGTTGTAACGCACCAAACCTTCCCAAGTGGCCAGCCACAAGTAGCCATCTGCTGTCTGAGCGATGTCGTTGACCTGGTTGTGTGGCAAGCCGTTTCGGGTGGTCCACACATCGCGGGCAAACGATGCCAAGGGTTTGCTTTCGAGCGCTAACACACTCATTGAGGCGACGCAGGCCGCAAGCAAAAACACTCGGCGCACGCTGTCCATCATCCGCATGCTTGGCTCTCCCCGGTATTGATCAAACCCGTGCCGCTTAGGACTGGTTGCCGCCCATGGCGCCCATGTAGCCGCGATAGTGCCTGAGTTCGGCGATCGACTCTCGCGCATCGGCCAGTGCGGTGTGTGCGCCCTGCTTGCTCATGCCATTCAGTACCGCAGGAGCCCAGCGACGGGCCAGCTCTTTGAGTGTCGAGACATCCAGATTGCGGTAGTGAAACCAGCGTTCCAAGCGCGGCATCAAGCGCGACATGAAACGACGGTCTTGGCAAATGGAATTGCCGCACATGGGCGACTTGCCAGCCGGCACCCAGGCGCTGAGAAAGTCGCACGTGAGTGCTTCGGCGTCTTCGGTGCTGATGGTGCTGTCCAGCACCCGCTGCCACAGGCCCGACTTCCCATGAGTGCCGCGGTTCCATTCATCCATCGCTTCGAGCGTGGCCAAGCTATGGCGAATGGCCAAGGCGGGGCCCTCGGCCAGGATGTTCAGGTCGCGATCGGTGACGATCGTTGCGATTTCCAGAATCTGGTCGGTCGCCGGATCGAGACCTGTCATTTCCAGGTCGATCCAGATCAGTCGGGTGTCGTCGAGTGCGGGGGTGCTCATGCGCAAAAGTGTAACCGTTGAGCCAGCGTTCATCGGCGTGAAGGCTGCCGCAGAGAAGTGAATTAACGCCGTTTGTCATTCAGCCGCGTGGCACCCGCGGCTTGGCAACTGGTCGCGGCGCGATGCACGCGCCATGATGGACCGGTTTCATTAGGAGTCTATTGATGTCGCTCGCCGCCCAGCTCGCCCATCCCACGGTGATCGGCGCCATGCTCGCCCCTGCCCTATTGATGGCGGCGACAGGCTCGTTGCTGATCTCCGCCAATGCGCGTCTGTCGCGCGTGGTGGACCGCCTGCGTTCCTTGGTGGTGAGTTGGGAGCACGACGCACCCGATCGCGCGGTTCGGGATGCACAAATCACGGAGCACCGCCGTCGCGCAGCCTTGGTCTTGAGCGCCTGCCGCATGCTTTACGTGGCGCTGGCCTGCTTTATAGGCACGAGCCTTGCGCTCGCAGGAAACACGTTGTTCTTTGTTCAACTGGGTGTGGTGGCCACCACCTTGGCGGTGGTGGGTATGGCCGCACTGTTTGGGGCCAGTGTGGCCATGGGGCGCGAAGTGAGTCTTGCGGTGAAGAGTTTCGACAAGGAGCTTGATCAGGAACTCGCCCGACGCACGAAGCCATAAGGCGCTGGGTTTAGGCCTTGCTCTTGGCCCGTTTGGCGCGGAAGTAAGCGCTTAATCGCGTTGAAGCCTCTTCCGCCATCAAGCCACCCTGCACCTCAATCCGATGGTTGTGGCGCGCATCGGTCAGCAGGTCGAAAACACTGCCGGCAGCCCCCGTCTTGGGGTCGGTAGCCGCGAACACCACCCGCGCGATACGTGCGTGCACCATGGCCATCGCGCACATGGCACAAGGCTCCAAAGTCACGTAGAGCGTGGCACCCAACAGACGATGATTGCCTACGCGCATTCCCGCTTGGCGCATGGCCACGATCTCGGCGTGCGCCGTGGGGTCGTGTTCGGTGATGTTGCGGTTCCAACCTTCCGCGAGCAGGGTGCCGTCGGCGGCGATCAGTACCGCGCCGACAGGCACTTCATCGTCTTCGCGCTCGGCACGATCCGCCAGCGCCAGCGCGTGCCGCATCCAGCGCTCGTCGTCACTCACTCCCACTCGATGGTGGCCGGCGGCTTGCCAGAGATGTCGTAGACCACGCGGCTGACGCCGCGCAGCTCGTTGACCACCCGACGGGCAACAACATCAAGAAGTTCGTAAGGCAGATGCGCCCAGTGGGCGGTCATGAAGTCGATTGTTTCGACCGCACGGAGCGCAATGACCCATTCGTAAGCGCGTGCGTCGCCGACTACGCCCACCGACTTTACTGGCAGGAAGACGGCAAAGGCCTGCGAGGTCTTGTCGTACCAGCCGGCCTTGCGCAGTTCTTCGATGAAGATCGCATCGGCGCGGGCGAGGATCTCGGCGTATTCGCGCTTTACTTCGCCAAGAATGCGCACGCCAAGACCCGGCCCCGGGAACGGATGGCGGAACACCATCTCGCGCGGCAGGCCGAGCTCAACGCCAATGCGACGGACTTCGTCCTTGAACAGCTCGCGAAGCGGCTCCACGAGCTTCAGTTGCATGCGCTCGGGCAAGCCACCCACGTTGTGGTGACTCTTGATGACGTGCGCCTTGCCGGTCTTGCTGCCGGCCGACTCGATCACGTCGGGGTAGATCGTGCCCTGTGCCAGCCACTTCACGTTCGGAAGCTTCTTGGACTCTTCTTCGAAGACCTCGATGAACAAGCGACCGATGATCTTGCGCTTGGCTTCGGGATCGCTCACGCCCGCCAATTCGCGATAGAAGCGCTCAGCAGCGTTCACGCGAATCACCTTGATGCCCATGCCGCCGGCTTCAGCGTTGCTGGCAAACATCGCCATCACCTGATCGCCTTCATTGAAACGGAGCAGGCCGGTATCCACGAACACACAGGTGAGCTTGTCGCCGATGGCTTTATGAAGCAGTGCGGCAACCACCGAGGAATCGACGCCACCCGACAATCCGAGCAACACATCATCCTGGCCG
>JAIXVL010000063.1 GCA_027483045.1 Lysobacteraceae bacterium | reverse complement strand
ATTGCGCGACGGAATCCATCTACATCGCCAAAGAGAAGTCGATGTGGGCCGCGGCAGCAGAGTTTGGGGGCGGAGCTTTCGCGAGATTTAGCGAAGATTTGCGGTTGACCGCGAAAGGGCGCACGCGCAGCCATTGGTCACTGCCTGAATGGTTCGAGCCGCGCGGCCGGAAAGCCTTGACCTATCACGGCAAGCCGGAGCTCTGGGGGCGGGATGGCAGCCGGGTCATCCTTCGGTCGGCGGCCATTGGGCAGGAATTCGTGCTCGATGCCGATCAGTATGACGAAGCCGAGTACTGGGCAGCGCTGATGATCGAGCGCAACGCCGGAAAGACGGTTGCGGCATGAGCGTTTTCGTCTACCTGCGTCGACCGTGTGGCGACGATCAGCGATCAGGCTCGTTCTGGGAGTTCGGAAGCTTCGGCAGAAGGAGTAGCGCAAAGTACAGTGCGTCTGGCTCACGAAGTGAAGCACATCGAGGCCAAGTCGATGAGTAACGCCCCGGTCGTCGCTTATCTCGTCATCGCGTCCGGTGATGAAGAGCATCGACTGGCATTGGGTTTCGCTCAAGTGAGCGCTGTGGTCTACGAAATTCCGGCTGAGGAGCCACCAGAGCCGGTCGTCACACTGTTGAGTCAGCATCCGGCGTCCTCAGTGCGTCGCGCCATCGTTGATCGGTTCGCTCTGCCGCCGGAGGTCGTTGCCGTGTTGGAGGCAGACCCTTGCCATGAGGTTGTTCGCTCGCTGGTCTTGGGGCACTCAGAGAATCGCGCCTTGGTTCAAACCTCCACTGTGCTCCGAGTCTTAGATGCTAGCGTTGACGCGGCGGGTAGTATCGCGGGGGCGCTAGACGACTACTCGCTTGCTGACCGTCAGGCCATTGAGGCCGCACTGGTCGGTCACGCCGACCCCGAGGTTCGCCTAGAAGCAGCGCGTCACTTAAGTCAGAAGCGAGCGATTAAGTCGGTGCTCCTAAAGGATGCGGATCCTCAAGTTCGGGCAAAAGCTGCGCAGTAGCCAGGCGAAACTCAAAGCAACCCGCGCTCCAAAGCAATCCTTGCGAGGTCACGCTCATTCCTCGCCCCAAGCTTTTCAAGCAGGCTGGCCCGGTGGGCGTAAAGCGTTTTCTCGCTGATACCGAGTTCCGCCGCGGCCGCTTTCGGCACAAGACCGCGGACGAGCAACTGCAATGTCTGTCGCTCGCGTGGGGTCAGGCTTTCGATCGGGTCGGTAGCGGCCCTGCGGCTTTGCCGCAGGTCACGACTCAGGTATTGCTCATTGCGCATCACTGCGCGAATGCCGAGCACGAGCTCTTCGGCGCCGGCCCCCTTCGTGACATAGCCGCGTGCGCCGCGTTGCAGCGCCTCAGCGACGAAGGCCGCTCCGGTATGCATGCTCAGGACGATGCAGCGCATCTCGGGGTGGTGGCGGGCAACGTCGTCGAGAAGCGCCATGCCCGTACCCTCGGTAAGCGAGAGGTCCGTGATCAGCAGATCTGGGGTTTCGGAGGCCAACAAGGGCAGCGCCTCGAGTCGCGAAGATGCTTCGCCAACAACGGCGAGATCGTGCTCACGATCAACAAGCCGTTTGAAACCCTCGCGGACGATGGCATGGTCGTCGACCAGTAGTATTCGTGTCATTACAGCCAGTCTGTCAGAGCGTCGGCGTTGGGAACCGGGAAATTCTCTCGTCCGGCGGGTGCTCAGACGGCGGAGGATTGCAGGGATGCTGCTCACGATGATGCCCGACGACCGTTTTGTGCCGCCCTTGTTCTTAAAGGCCAAGGGCTGGATGTTGGCTCTGGCAGCGGGCTTTGGCGTGTGTGTGCTTAGTGCCGCGAATTTTGGCTTCTGGCATTGGAATCTCGCTGCCGGGCTTGTCTTTGCGCTCCTATGGCTGTCTCCCGTGCGCACATGGCTATGGATTGCGGTCGGTGCAGGGGCGCTGGCTATGGCTTACGTCCAGTGGCTCGATCCGGCGGAAGCGGACGCCGGTGCAGCGGCCTTGCTGGGCGAGAGACAACCTTCGGCATGGGAGCAAGCGTGGTTGCACCTCCTCGCCCATTGGGCGGATTGGCTGCTGTGCTTGATGCCGGTGCTCTGGTTACGCCAACGGATTCGCTCAGCCTCGGCGCTGCTGAGCACGGAGGGGACGGCGCTGCTCCATGTGGGCGCTCTTATGGCTGCAGTGCTGATGACAGCGACTGATGTGCTGTTCGTGCTCACGGAGGGTTTCGTTGCCGATTCGCGCCGGGGCGTCATCGTGAACGCAGTTGCGATCACGCCCGACAACGCGTTGTTGCTGCTCGGAACCTTCGCTGTGAAGAACGGGCTGGGCTATTTCCTCGGCATCATGCTGGTCGCACCCGTGCTGTTCTGGTGGACGCAGGCCGAGTTCCGCTTAAGCTCGCGGCCGGTGCTTCGCGACGCAATCCTTTGGCTTGGGCCCGTGGTGCTCGGGTTTATCGCACTGACCCAAATCTTTCCCGGATCGAAGCTGGCCGAACTGCTGCGCCTGTTGCTGCTTGCCGCTGTGATTGTGTTCGCGGTGCGCCATGGTTGGCGCGGTGCGGCGTTCTCGGTGCTTGTGGTCAGCGTAGCGATTGGCGTTGAGGATCATCTGGGCGCGGCACCACAGTCTCCGGTCTTGTTGCAGACCTTCGTTGCAATCGCCGGGGCCATGGCTCTGATGTTCGGCGCGACGGTCGATCAATTGCGACAGCGCAGCGCGGAGCTGTTGGCGACGCGCGAGCAGGAGCTTCAAGCGGCGGCTGCGCTTGCCGAAGCGGCGGCGCGCAATGTGCGCGTGGAGGAGGCCGAGCGCGGCCGGATCGCCATGGAGTTGCACGACTCGCTGGGTCAAGGCATCACCGCGCTGCAGACCCAGATCAAGCTTGTGGAACTGGATGCGGGCGACGCAGCGAAAGCGTGGACCTCCGGCCTGCGTGAGGTTGTGGACGGCATGCGCGATGGCGTGCGTGATGTGTTGGAGGCGCTTCGTCCCTCGGCCTTGCGCGAGCTTGGTCTCGTGAAATCGATCGATCTGGGTGCGATGCGGCAGATGGTTGAGCGTGCTGGTGTGCGCTTTGAGACTAAGTTTCTATCGCCACCGGGCGGCCTTGAGAGCATCGATGACGCCACAGCAGTGGCTGTCTATCGCATCGTGCAAGAAGCGGTGACGAATGCGCTCCGGCATGGGCGGCCAAAGACCATTCGGCTGCGCATTCGCTTTGGGTTTTTCAACGCTGCCGCGTGGGTGATTGTTGCGGTCGACGACGACGGCGTGGGCATGGGGTCCACTGCTCGCTTGGGGCGAGGGCTTCAGGGCATGCGCGACCGAGCACTCACACTTGGCGGCGACCTACACACCCGTTCGTCGCGACTGGGCGGACTCTCACTTCGCGCATGGTTGCGGGCGTCAGCAGGGTGAGTGCACCATCACGGCTTGTGCGACCCAAAGTGCTACTGTAGTGTCACTCTTATGCGCACTGAACTCGTCACCACGCTCAAGCGGCAGGCCACTGAACTCCTCGCAGACATCGAGCGGGACAAGGAGCCCATTCTGATTACCCAGCACGGATTGCCAAGCGCTTATCTGCTGGATGTCGAGACCTACCAACTGATGCAGCAGCGCATGGCCATCCTTGAAGGTATTGCGCGCGGTGAGCAGGCAATCGCCGAAGGCCGCGTGGCCACGCACGCTCAAGCCAAGAAACGCCTCGCTAGATGGCTGAAGTAGTCTGGTCAGAGCCTGCGCTGGCAGACTTGGATGCGATCGCTGATTACATTGCCTTGGAGAATCCAGTGGCGGCCTCGGCGTTCGTCAAGCGCGTTTTCGGCCACATCGATCAGCTCGCCGACCATCCCGACAGTGGCAGTCGCCCTCCAGAGCTTGGGCGCTCTCGCTATCGCCAGATTGTTGAGCCGCCGTGCCGCGTGTTCTATCGGCACGATGGACAGAAAGTCTTTGTCTTGCACGTCATGCGATCAGAGCGCTTGCTGCGCAAGAAGCACCTCGTAAGTCGCGCGAAGCAAGCAAAGACCTAACGCGTTGCGTGGGGCGAGCGCGGTTTGTAGTGTCCGCGCTCAGCCGATGGCTTTGACCCGCAGCTTCCGCCCCTTGATGCCTTTCTCGCGCAAGCGCGCTAGTGCCGCGTCGGCATGCGCACGCGCCACCGCCACATAGCAGCGCGTGGGATACAGCGAAATCTTGCCCACCGCATCGGCGGCCAAACCTGCAGCGCCGGTGAGTGCACCCATCACGTCGCCGGGGCGCAGTTTGTCTTGGCGGCCGGCATCAATTTGCAGCGTGCGGAAGGCCGCAGGCGCGGGCTTCGCGCGCTGCTGGCTCAAGCGCAGACTGCGCTCCTGAAAAGCTGAGCCGCGTGCCGCTTCAATGCTGCGACGCCAGTGCGACTCGCTGGGCGTGACCACGGCCACGGCCAAGCCGGTTTCGCCTGCGCGGCCGGTGCGGCCGATGCGGTGCACGTGCTGGTCGGCATCGCTGGCGATTTCGGCGCTGAGCACCATAGGCAGGCCAGCAATATCGATGCCGCGCGCCGCCACATCGGTGGCCACCAACACGCGCAGGCTGCCGTTTGCAAAACGCGCGAGCACTTCTTCGCGTTCGCGTTGTTCCAAATCACCGTGCAGGGCGTCGGCGGCAAAGCCTTCGCGCTGCAGCGCGGTGGTCAGTGCCGCGGTTTCCTTGCGCGTGTTGCAGAACACCAGCGCGGCTTCCGGCGCGCGGTCGGTGAGAATCTGCATGACGGCCCAGTGTCGTTGATCAGCGTCAACCACGTGCACCCATTCGTCGATCTTGGGCGCGTCGTCCAATGCGGCCGAAATCTCGAGCGGATCGCGCAGCAGGGTAGCGGCGATGGTGCGGATGTCTTCGCTGAAGGTGGCGGAGAACATCAGGCATTGCGCGGTCTTCGGCAGGCGCTTAGCCACGGTCTGGATATCCGCAACGAAGCCCATGTCGAGCATGCGATCGGCTTCATCGAGCACGAAGCTGTTGATGTGCTCGAGTGAGAGCGCTTTCTCGGCCATCAGTTCCAGAATGCGGCCCGGCGTGCCCACGATGACGTCGGGCGGCACTTCGAGCGAGGCGAGCTGCGGGCGCAGCGGAATGCCGCCGCAGAGCGTGATGATCTTCAGGTTAGGCAGGAAGCGCGCCGCAGCCCGCAGGTCCTTCGCCACTTGGTCGGCCAATTCGCGCGTGGGGCAGAGCACCAGCGCCTGCGTGCGCAGGGCGGCAGGCTCGATCTTCGCCAGCAAAGGCAGGCCGAAGGCCAGCGTCTTGCCGCTGCCGGTGCGGGCCTGGGCCAGCAGGTCGCGACCCGCAAGGCCCGCAGGAATGGCCTGCAGCTGGATGGCGGTGGGCGTGCTGAAGCCCAGCGATTCGCAGGCGCGGGCAAGGGGCTCGGGCAGGCCGAGTGGGGCGAAGGACGTGGTCATGGCCGGTATTGTCGCACTACCGCCGTGGTGGGGCCCGTCGGGGCTACGCGCCGTGCTTGATCTCGGCCAAACGCTTTGCCATCTCACTGCGCAGGGCGCGGCGTTGTTCGCCTTTCGAGAATCGGCGTTTCTCTTCCGCCGTGTCGGGCACGAGCGGCGGCACGGGGGTGGGTTTGCCCTCATCGCCCATCGCCACCATGGTGAAGAAGCAGCTGTTGGCGTGGCGCACGGAGCGCTCGCGGATGTTTTCGGCGACGACTTTGACGCCCACTTCCATCGAGGTGTTGCCGGTGTAATTCACTCGCGCAAGGAAGTGCACCAACTCGCCCACATGGATGGGCTCGCGAAAGTTCACTTGGTCCACCGACAGCGTGACGCAGTAGCGCCCCGCGTAGCGCGAGGCGCAGGCATAGGCCACTTCATCGAGCAGTTTCAGTAGCGCGCCGCCGTGCACTTTGCCGCTGAAGTTCGCCATGTCGGGCGTCATCAGCACGGTCATGGTGAGTTCGGCGGCGGCGGGTTCGATGCTCATGATGCGTTGGTTCAACCCAAGCCGAAGCTCTTTTCCTTGCGCTCGGCCAGTCGCTTCTCAAGGTAGTGGATGTTCGTACCACCTTGTTGGAAGCCCACGTCGGCCATGATGCGCTGCTGCAACGGGATGTTGGTCTTGATGCCATCCACAATCATTTCGGCCAAGGCCACGCGCATGCGTGCGATGGCTTGTGCGCGCGTCGCGCCGTGCACGATGAGCTTGCCGATCATCGAGTCGTAGTTCGGTGGCACCTTGTAGCCTTCGTAGATGTGCGAATCCACGCGCACACCGGGGCCGCCGGCGGCATGGAAATGCTTGATCAGGCCCGGGCAGGGCGCGAAGGTTTCCGGGTCTTCGGCATTGATGCGGCACTCGATGGCGTGACCGCGCAGCACGATGTCTTCCTGCTTGATCGACAACTTCTCGCCGCCAGCGATCAGCAGCTGCTCGCGCACCAAGTCGATGCCGGTCACCAGTTCGGTGACGGGGTGTTCGACCTGAATACGGGTATTCATTTCGATGAAGTAGAAGCGGCCGTTCTCGTACAGGAATTCGAAGGTGCCGGCGCCGCGGTAACCGATGCGGATGCAGGCATCGACGCAGACTTTGCCGATCTCGGCGCGCTGCGCTTCGGTGATGCCGGGCGCGGGGGCTTCTTCCACGACTGTCTGGTGGCGGCGCTGCATCTAGCAATCGCGCTCGCCCAAATGAATGGCATTGCCTTGTCCGTCGGCCAGCACCTGGATCTCGACATGGCGCGGGTTCTCAAGGAACTTCTCCATGTAGACCATGCCATTGCCGAACGCGGCTTTTGCTTCGGCCTGCGTCGTGGCGATGGAAGCAATCAGCGCGCTTTCTTCGCGCACCACGCGCATGCCGCGTCCGCCGCCGCCGCCCGCGGCCTTGATGATGACCGGGTAGCCAATTTCGCGGCCCATGCGCAGGCATTCGTCTTCGTCGTCGGTGAGCGGACCGCCCGAGCCGGGAACGCAGGGCACGCCGGCGTCCTTCATGGCGCGAATGGCTTCCACCTTATCGCCCATCATGCGGATGACATCCGCAGTGGGGCCGATGAACACGAAGCCCGAGGCCTCGACGCGTTCTGCAAAGGTGGCGTTCTCGGAGAGAAAACCGTAGCCCGGATGAATGCCGTCGGCGTCGGTTACTTCGGCGGCTGCAATCAAGGCCGGAATGTTGAGGTAGCTCTCGGCCGAGGGTGCTGGGCCGATGCACACCGACTCGTCGGCCATGGCCACGTGCTTCAGGTTGCGGTCGACAGTGCTGTGCACGGCCACGGTCTGAATGCCCAAGGCATGGCAGGCCCGCATGATGCGCAGGGCGATTTCGCCGCGGTTGGCGATAACGACTTTCTTCAGCATGGTCTTAGCCGATCACGAACATGGGTTCGTCGAACTCGATGGGCTGGCCGGTGTGCACCAGGATGGCGCGCACGGTGCCGGACACATCGGCTTCGATCGGGTTGAACATCTTCATGGCTTCGATGATGCCCAGCGTGTCGCCTGCCTTGACCGTCTGGCCAATCTTCACGAAAGGCGGCGCATCCGGATTGGCGCTGGCGTAGAAGGTGCCAACCATCGGCGAGCGGATGGTGTGGCCATCGGGCACTTCTTTACCGGGCTTGCCGTGCGATTCGCTGGTTTGCTGTGCGGCGGGGCTGCTGGCGCGCGGCACGGCGGTGAGTGCCGGGGCCTGCGGCGCGGCTTCCGCCGGGGCGGCTTGAATGTATTGCGGTGCTGGAGCGCCGCGGTTGGCGCGCGAGAGGCGCACCGATTCCTCGCCTTCTTTGATTTCGATTTCGGTCAGGCCCGATTTTTCGAGCAGGTCGATGAGGGCTTTGATCTTGCGGAGGTCCATGAGCGGTCTCGCTTGAGGTTCGTGCAAAAGGAAGAGGGTTCAGTCCGCGCCAAGGCGCGCCAATGCGGCCTCGAGGGCCAAGCTGTAGCTGTGCGCACCAAATCCACAGATCACGCCCACCGCCAGATCGGACAGGTAGCTGTGATGGCGGAACGGCTCGCGGGCATGCGGGTTCGACAGGTGCACCTCGAT
>JAIXVL010000260.1 GCA_027483045.1 Lysobacteraceae bacterium | reverse complement strand
GGGGGTAGGAAAAGTGCTTCAATTCCTACAAGACGGGGGTAGGAACTGCCCCACCCGAACAGGACGAACGGAGCGCTCGATGCTGGACCCGCATCCTTTTGTAGCTGGCGCGCTCTACCACCGCCGCGATGAGATCCACGCGCGATTCGGTGGACAGATGCAGGGCGGAATCTCGACGCCCGGCTACCACCCCTTCGTTTTCATCTTCACCGGCGAAGCCGGCAAGGCACACGGCTACAGCGACTTCTGGGAGTCGGAAGACGTCTTCCACTACTACGGCGAAGGCCAAGCCGGTGACATGGAATACAAGGGTGGCAATCGCGCCATCCTTCGTCACCAAGAAGACGGTAAGCAGTTGCTGTTGTTTCAGGCAATGGGTAAGGGAAAGCCGTATCGCTTTCTCGGCGAAATGTGTTTTGACAGTACGTACGAGAAGCAAGGTGTACCTGACACCAAAGGGCACCTTCGCAAAGCGATTGTCTTTCGCCTTCGTCCCGCCGATGCAGAAGCGCCGGTACAACTCAGCATCGAAGATAGTGCACCCTCACTTACTCTCGACGACACGGTTACAACTCGCACTGTCGACGTCCGCAAAGGACAAGCATTGTTTCGTCGCCGACTAGTGACGGTGGAGAAGGAGTGCCGATTGACTGGCGTTCGCGACCTCCGCTTCTTGCGCGCCAGTCACATCAAGGCGTGGGCGGATTGCGAGACCGGCGATGAGCGAACCGACGGCTACAACGGGCTATTGCTGACGCCGACCGCAGATCACCTGTTCGACCGGGGCTGGATAAGCTTCGGCAGAGATGGAGGATTGATGCTGGCTTCAGACCTGCCCTCCGAAGTGGCTAATCGAGTAAGGCTTGACCTCACACCGGGACGCACTTGCGGCGCGTTCAGCGCTAAGCAGCAGCCTTATCTCGAGCACCATCGGGAGAACACATTTCAAAGAGCGTACACAAGAGGCGATGAAGAGTCCGATTTTCTTCGAAAGCAGCTGTCTTTCCTCATCGCAAAATCGCCTTCCGCTTGACGCTAGATTGAGGAACTAGGTGCTCACTTTGTCAGCACCGAAGCTGATTGAGACAGTGCCCTTGTCGTGCAAAGATGGTGACCATGAATCCCATCTACGAAACAGAACTTGGAAAGTTGTACCAGACGGACTGTCTCAAGGCTCTGCCCAACGTTCCGTCGAACACCGTAGACCTTGCATTTGCAGACCCTCCGTTCAATCTAGGCAAAAGATATTCATCAGGCATCGATGACTCCCTAGATGAGTCGCGGTACATCGAGTGGTGCGAATCGTGGCTAAGCGAAATGGTTCGCGTACTTAAGCCCGGCGGCGCCTTGATGCATTGGAATCTTCCGAAGTGGAATCTTGCCCTTGGCGGATTTCTTTCTCGAAACCTGACCTTCCGGAACTGGATTACCGTAGACATCAAGTACAGCCTCCCGATTTCAGGACGACTGTATCCGTCACATTATTCACTCTTGTACTTCGTCAAGGGCCCAAAGCCGGCCATATTTCACCCGGACCGGCTCCCAATTTCGTGCTGCCGTCACTGCGGCGGAGAGATCAAGGACTATGGCGGGTACAAGAGCAAGATGAACCCCTTAGGCGTAAATCTTTCTGACGTCTGGACAGATATTCCGCCAGTTCGTCATCAGAAATACAAACGAAGAGATGCGAACGCTTTGCCCCTCAAGCTTATGGACCGAATCATCAGCATGTGTACTGATGAGGAGTCCATCGTGCTTGATCCATTCGGTGGCTCAGGAACAACTTACGTGGCAGCTGAGCTACTCGGTCGCAAATGGATTGGAATGGAGCTTGATTGCTCGACAGCCGTCTCGAGGCTCGACAACTTAGACGAAGATCGCGAGCACCTCGCAAAGATCCATCTCAACAAAAACAAACTATTCACTGAGGCAGATCTGATTCGCAGAAAAAAGAACAACAAGCCACTCTCAAAGAACTACACGCTGTTCGATAGTCACGATGACAACTGCCCAGCTCGGGATCGAGACTAAGTCGATTGAGTTTCGCTCATCGCGCTAGCTTCTTCTTTCCTTGCGCTGACCGACCATCACGCCCCACCGGCAAGTATGAAAAGGTCGGATCGGAAGTTAGCTCGTCCTGCTCGACGACGGCAATTGCAAGCAGCCCCTTTCCAACCGACTTCGCAACACTGCTCCAAAAGTGCAAGTAGGGTGACAACTCACCGATGTTTCCGATCCGATCCGTCAAGTGCTCATATAGATCCCTGCTGGGCACAATGAGGATACCGGCATGAATGAGACCCGCGGACAATGCTACGGCGAGCTTGTTTAGGCTGCGATGCGAAGAAGAAATGTTGCCGGTCTCCCACTCAATCGCAATCTGAAGCCCGCCATCTGACTTTGTCCTGAAGTCAAAGCCCCCAAAAGCCGATGTAACGGGCTCAGTGTAACCACCGTCATCAGGGTACTGACCAATCACGGGAGATAGCTGCAGAGACTCAATGTCTAGCTGAGCTTCCTGCTCCCATTTCTCAAAGTCAACCATGCCCTCAAGGAAGCGCGTCTTGAGATATGAAACGCCGTTTCGCAACCACTGAGTTGTTCCAGCAATCTTGGCTTTACGCCGAAGCACCAAGCGCCCGGAGCCCTGCGGAAAATCTATCCGTTCGATTGATCTTCGCATCGCGGAATGGACCTTCTCCCAATCGGGATGGAGCCGGATGCTCCCTTGATCAAACAGCACCACTGTGCGGCAGAGCTTCATGGAGCCGCTCCGGGCAGACCCACCGTCAGCTTCGCAACATCGCATCGAAGGGCTTGCGCTAGGTCGCAAAGCGTCGTGAAGGAGAGATTCCGCTCACCTCTTTCGACTCCACCGATATAGGAACGGTCAAGTCCAGCGCGCTCAGCCAAGTCCTCCTGAGTCCACCCAAAGGCCTGCCGCTTCTCTCTAATTCGAGAACCAAGTGAGCACAAAACATTTGTATTCATGGCGAAGAGACTGACTCACATGCCAGGCCTCGCTCCACGGACTATCCGTACCACTCCAAATGGAGCAGATCCCGCTCTGAAAAAGGGCGGACAAGCGCTCGCGACGCATGCAAGTGCCGGCGTTGGACGTAGTGCCAAACGATCAACTGACTCGACCGGCCAAAGAGAATTCGGAGGCTTGGCACCCGGCCGAAGGAGCGCCTTAGGGGCGCAGGAGTATCGACGAGACGCCGCAGTGACTGCATCCAACCAATCAGCTAGTCAGGATGGGACGCCCTGTGGCTGATCACTCTCTCCTGGAGCGCGCCGAGCTCTCGCGGAAGCTGGGCGTAACCGCCTTCGTATGCAAGCACAGAGACATTGTAGGAACGCGCCAAGTCCACACACTCGTAGACAGAACTTTCGCCTTGAAGCATCACAGCGTAATGCGGCTTTTGTCCGGATGCTGCAATGCTCACGTCCTCAAGAACCAACAGGATATCCGGGTCTTGGAGCCCACACCCAACAAAAACAACTGTATGCGTGAGAAACAACGACCGAAGCACCTCATAGAAACGTGGATGATGGCGCTTCGCTTGGTGGTACTCCGATCTAGTAAAGACCATCTTCCCAATCTCATCGATTGATCCGTGCGCCTTTACGATCAACCGCGCATCGGAACGAAGTTCATCAGCCAAATCGCCACTGTAGTAGGGAATGACCTTGTATCCGGTTGACGTCGTGCCCAGACATTTGCGCTCGTAGATCTTGTCGAAGTTCGTCGTAATCACTACACGCGCATCAATCTCAAGGATCGACTGATGAACCTCAGTTGGTAAGTAAGCATTTACATTGAAGGTTCGATCAAGAAGATCGCGATAATCTGCCCTATTTGAGTTATCGCTAATCGCTTGCAACGCAAGCAAATAGCGGCGCTCAGCGATTAGCTGCGATATCTCAGCTCGTCTATCGGAAGTGACCAATGTGAGTGCGCTCTCCAAGAACGCGCTCCAACCAGGAGGTGAACGCCCATCTTCAGACTTAGCTGCCGCGGATACGCCCGCGCCAAGAAAAAGCACGCATCGACGTCGAGCGAGCTCACGTACCAAACTCTCAGGCCAATCAATCACTATTGAGCCCCATGTTACTCATGAGCTTGGCACACAGCACTGCCACGAGCTCTTGGTAGGCCTGAACCTGAGAATACTGACTCCCAACCAAGCCATCTGCCGAAGTGAGTCTGTGAATAGGAGCCTTCGCAGACTGCGCCATGGGGACAAGACTGAAGAGATTCGGCACATGGCCAAGCGCAAGTTGCGCACCATCGAGTCCCGAAGGGGTCAACCAATCCATGGCCTCTTCAACGGTCTGCGGAATTGCCTGCATGATCTGGTCGTAAGACCGCACGGGACGGCGCCCCGTCTTGAACGTCTTGGTTATGTACTGCTGAACTGAATAGCCCACAAACCTAAAGTTCGCGGATACATCTGAAACAATTGGGTAGTCACGAAAAACGTCCGCATTGGAGGGAAGGACCTCCTTCACAGCACTTGTGTAGTGGGCGCTCCAGCCCCTGATCCAGCTCGATATGTTCTTTATCCCGAGGAGACTGTAAATGTCGCAACCGAATGGCGTAACGATGTAATCGCACCCAAGAATCACAGAGCGGTTCAGAGCGCCCAGCGATGGACCAACATCAAAAACGATCAGATCAAACTCGCCTGCGTATCGACGAAGCAGCTGCGACGACCAATTGGTGACCCGAAAGCCACCAATATCTCGAGAGAGCACCTTGTGCCAGCTATCGCTCAAGCGATCCTCAATCACCGAAAGACTGGGGTGACCGGGAAGAATTGAGATACCGAAGCGATTTTCATTAGGAGGGACAATCAAAACATCGGTCCTGATTGTTGGCTCACCAATCTCTAGCGGCCGAAGACAGTCGTAAAGAGTGGCAAATGGACTGACAGCGGTCGGCTCATAAAGCTGCTCGCAAACGTAGTCATCGAGCATCGCCTGGGTAGCATTGCACTGAGGATCAGCATCCACGAGCAACACACGCACACCATGCGTCTGAGCAATAAACGAGGAAAAGTTGCATGCGAGCGTTGTCTTGCCGACGCCACCCTTGTTGTTAAAGAAGACAAGGGACTTCATAGAGGCAACTCCGAAGACCTACTCAAGAAAAAAAGAACCGCGCAGTAGCAATCCATTACATATTCCTTCGATACTCCCCACCCACCTCATACAGCGCATGGCTGATCTGACCGAGGCTGTGGGTCTTCACCGCTTCCACCAACGCGGCAAACAAGTTCTCTCTCTTCCTTGCCGTGTGCTGCAGCGGCTTTAGTCCCTCTTCCGCACCACCATTTCGCGCTGCTTGGTAAGCGCGCACGTTGGTGATCTGCTGGCCCTTCTCGTCTTCCGTGCTGCGGATCAGCTCGATGGTGGTGGTGATCTCGCCGCCGTGGTCTTTGCCCAAGAAGGTGTTCACGCCCACCAGCGGCAAGCTGCCGTCGTGCTTCGTGTGCTCGTAGTACAGGCTGTCTTCTTGGAGCTTGCCGCGCTGGTACATGGTGTCCATGGCGCCCAGCACGCCGCCGCGTTCGCTAATGGCCTCGAACTCTTTGTACACGGCCTCTTCCACCAGGTCGGTCAGCTGGTCCACCACAAAGCTGCCCTGCCACGGGTTCTCGTTAAAGTTCAGTCCCAGCTCTTTGTTGATGATCATCTGAATCGCCACGGCGCGGCGCACGCTGTCTTCGGTGGGCGTGGTAATGGCCTCGTCGAACGCGTTGGTGTGCAGGCTGTTGCAGTTATCAAACAGCGCATACAGCGCCTGCAACGTGGTGCGGATGTCGTTGAACTGAATCTCTTGCGCGTGCAGGCTGCGGCCGCTGGTTTGGATGTGGTACTTCATCATCTGGCTGCGCTCGTTGGCGCCGTAGCGCTCGCGCATGGCGCGGGCCCAGATACGGCGGGCCACGCGGCCAATCACCGTGTACTCCGGGTCCATGCCGTTGCTGAAGAAGAAGCTTAAGTTCGGCGCGAAGTCGTCAATCTTCATGCCGCGCGCCAGGTAGTACTCCACAATCGTGAAGCCGTTGCTGAGGGTGAAGGCCAGCTGCGAGATGGGGTTCGCCCCGGCCTCGGCAATGTGGTAACCCGAGATGCTCACCGAGTAGAAGTTGCGCACCTTCTGGTCGACAAAGTACTGCTGGATGTCGCCCATCATGCGCAGCGCGAATTCGGTGCTGAAGATGCAGGTGTTCTGCGCCTGGTCTTCTTTCAGAATGTCGGCCTGCACGGTGCCGCGCACGGTGGCCAGTGTGTGGGCCTTGATGCGGGCGTAGGTCTCGGCGTCCACCACTTGATCACCCGTCACACCCAGCAGGCCAAGGCCGAGGCCGTTGTTGGTTTCCGGCAGCTCGCCGGAATACGCGGGGCGCGTGCGGCCTTCGTAGATCTTGGCGATGCGCTGCTCGGCCACGGCCCACAGCGCGGGGTCGGCCTTCAGGTGTTTTTCCACCTGCTGGTCGATGGCGGTGTTCATGAACATGGCGAGGATCATCGGCGCGGGGCCGTTGATGGTCATGCTCACGCTGGTGGTGGGCGCGCACAGGTCGAAGCCGGAGTACAGCTTCTTCATGTCGTCCAGCGTGGCGATGGAGACACCGCTGTTGCCGATCTTGCCGTAGATGTCGGGGCGCTCGGCCGGGTCTTCGCCGTACAGCGTCACGCTATCGAACGCGGTGGAAAGCCGCGCGGCGGGCTGGCCCACGCTCAGGTAATGGAAGCGGCGGTTGGTGCGCTCTGGCGTGCCTTCGCCCGCGAACATGCGGATGGGGTCTTCGCCGCTGCGGCGGTAGGGGTACACGCCGCCGGTGTAGGGGTAGTAGCCGGGCAGGTTTTCTTTGCCCAAGAAGATGAGCAGCTCGCCCCAGCTCTTCCACTGCGGCGCGGCAATCTTTGGAATCTTCTGGTGGCTCAAGGATTCGCGGTAGTTCTCCACGCGAATCACTTTGTCGCGCACTTGGTACTCGGTGAACTCGTCGGTCACCGACTTTAAACGCTCCGGCCATGCGCGCAGCAACGCGAGGGATTCGGTGCTGAGCGAATTCAAGGCGTCGTTGTAGCGTTGGCGCAGCGTGAGCAGGCTGCGGTCGCCGCCTTCGCGAAGCGCTTCAGCGGCATACAAATCCAAGGCCTTCGGCAAGGCTTCATCAGCCAACTCTTTGAGTGCGGACCAGCAGGCCTGCGCGCGCTCGGCGGCTTCACTCTGGCGCTGAATGTCGCCATTGATGCGGCGGCCTTGCTCAGCAATCTCGGCCAAGTAGCGGATGCGCGCACCGGGGATGAGCACGGTGGCGCGCGGTTCCTTCAGCGTGGTGTCGATGGCGGGCGCAAAGCTGCAGGCGTTCGAGGCAATGCCCTCACCCAGCTTCAGCTTCAAGCGCTGGCACAAGTTGGCGAACATCCAGCTCACGCCGGGGTCGTTGAACTGCGAAGCGATGGTCGGGTAGACGGGCACTTCGTCGTCGGGCATTTGGAAGGCCACGCGATTGCGCTTCCACTGCTTGCGCACGTCGCGCAGGGCGTCTTCGGCGCCGCGGCGGTCGAACTTGTTCAAGATCACCAGCTCGGCGTAGTCGAGCATGTCGATCTTTTCGAGCTGGCTGGCCGCGCCGTAGTCGCTGGTCATCACGTACACCGGGAAGTCGACGAGGTCGACAATCTCGGAATCGCTCTGGCCGATGCCGGCGGTTTCCACCAGCACTAGGTCGTAGCTCAGGCCGCGCAAGAACGCGATGCAGTCCTTCAGCACGGCGTTCGTCGCCACATGCTGGCGACGGGTGGCCATGGAGCGCATGAACACACGCGGCGAACGCAGCGAGTTCATACGGATGCGGTCGCCCAGCAGCGCGCCACCGGTGCGGCGGCGGGTCGGGTCCACGGAAATGACCGCAATGCGCATGGCCGGGAAGGCTTGCAGGAAGCGGTTGATGATTTCGTCGGTGACCGAGCTCTTGCCCGCGCCGCCGGTGCCGGTCAGGCCCACCACCGGGGTCTTGCCACCGGCCAGCTGCCAGCCTTTGCGCAAGGTGGCGAGTTCGGCCTCGGTGATCTGCCCTTCTTCAATGGCCGAGAGCATGCGGCCCACGGCGATCTCGTCTTCCACCGCCACGGCATTGGGCTTGATGGTGCCCAGGCGCGCCTTGTGGGTGCGGGCTACCAAGTCTTCGATCATCCCCACGAGGCCCATCTGCATACCGTCGTTCGGGTGGTAGATGCGCTCCACGCCATAGGCCTGCAGTTCGGCGATTTCTTCCGGCGTGATGGTGCCGCCGCCACCGCCGAACACGCGGATATGCGAGGCGCCGCGCTCTTTCAGCATGTCCACCATGTACTTGAAGTACTCGGTGTGGCCGCCCTGATAGCTGGAAAGCGCGATGCCGTCGGCGTCTTCCTGCAGGGCCGCACGCACCACGTCTTCCACGCTGCGGTTGTGGCCCAGATGCACCACTTCGGCCCCCTGCGACTGGATGAGCCTGCGCATCACGTTGATGGCGGCATCGTGGCCGTCGAACAAACTGGCGGCGGTCACGAAGCGCAGCGGCGAGGCCTCGGCGGCGGCGTGGGGGATGGTGTTGGCGGGGGTGCTCATGGGGCGACTCGGTGCTGTGGAGCGATTGCTCGATTGTAGCGGGCGGGCGCGAAGGCTGTGCCTTTAGGCCTCTGGCCCTGCCCTGCGGCTTCACCGACACTAAGGCCCCGCCCTTGCCATTGCCTGCCGTGAGCCTGATCGATCAAGCCTTCAGTGCGATCCAAAACGGCGACATGGAGCGCGGCGCGGCGCTGTTGCAGCAATCGGCTGAAGCCGGCAACGCGCTGGCGGCACACCATCTGGGGCGGCTGCATCTTTACGGCATGTTGAATGCGAGCAGCCGCGAGCAGGGCCTTCAGTGGTTGAACCAAGGCATTGAGGGCGGCGATGTGTCGGCGCGCTACACCCGCGCCCTGCTCCACTGCGGTAGCGAAAACCCCGCGGGCACTGGCTGGTTTGAAGACCTGTGGGCCGCCGCACGAGCAGGCCACCCTTTGGCCTGGCGCAGCTTGGCGTTGTTGGTGGGCCAGCAGCCCGATGCCGCATCGCAAGGGTTTGCGCACCGCGCGTTTCAGCACGCCGCACAGCGCAACGACCCCGTGTCTGCCCTGTTATTGGAACGCCGCCAGCGCGCAGGGGGGAAACCCGGCGCCGAGACCTTGCCGCGTTTGGATGTGGCGCATGCCGAGCGAACGCTGCCGCCCCTGCCACCGGGCGCTCCGCTGCGCATGCACGAGAACGTGCTCACGCCTGAAGAAGCGGCTTACTTGCAGGCATTGGCGGCACCGCTGTTACGCCCCTCGACCGCCAGCGACCCGCTCTCGGGCAGCAGCGTGCGGGTGCCGATTCGCACCAGCTTGGATGCGCAGATCGACCCGCTGATTGAAGACGCAGCCATGCGTTTGCTGCAGCGCCGTTTGTGCAGTTTGGCCGGGCTGCCCTCGGCGCATGCCGAGCCGATGGTGGTGCTGCGTTATCGCCCCGGGCAGGAGTACCGCCCGCACCGCGATGTGCTTCCGCCTTCGCTACTCGCCGACCCGGTGCAAGGCCGTGGCGGCCAGCGCACCGCCACCGTCATCAGCTATTTGAATGCCGTGGATGAAGGTGGCGAAACCGATTTCCCGCGCTGGGGCCAACGCATTGCGCCGAAGCCGGGCGCGGCGCTCGTCTTCAACAACCTGCGCCCCGACGGCAGCGTGGAAGACGACAGCCTGCATTCCGGCCTGCCAGTAACGCGTGGCGAGAAGTGGATTGCCACCTTGTGGATTCGTGAGAAGCCCCTGCGCAGTTTTTAGAAACCGCCGTATGCTCAGACCATCAGGAGCTTGGGGGCGCGCATGAGGCCGCAGCGAAACTTTCTGGGTGTGGCGCTTCTTGTGCCGGCCATGGTGCTGGCGCAGGAGCCATCGCAAGCCGATGAGTTGCTGGATCTCAGCTTGGAAAGCCTGCTTCAGGTGAATGTGGCGACTGCGGGTTGGCGCGCCACCTCGCTGCATGAAGCCAGCGCCAGCGTGACCATCTTCCGGCGCGAAGATTTGGAACGCATGGGCTTGCGTCATTTGCATGAAGTTTTGAACTACGTGCCCGGCGCGTATTCAGCGCGTGTGGCCAGCACCGGCTACGAGCAACGTTCGGTACTGCGCGGCAACAGCGGCACCACGGGCGGCGGCCTGTTGGTGATTGACGGGCAGCCGGTGAACTCGATGTACAACGTGCGCCCGTGGGGCGTGGTGCGCAATTTCCCCATCTCGATGGTGGAGCGCGTGGAAGTGCTGCGCGGTCCCGGTGGTGCGCGCTTTGGCGGCGGCCCCAGCGATGAAGTGATTCATGTGGTGACGCGCCAAGGTGTTTCGGCAGTGGAAGCGCGTTGGGGTGCGGGCGGAAGCGCGGCAGCACAGGCCCTGTGGCATGCGAAAGCCGGTGAGTGGCAAGTGCAGGTGCGTGTGGCAGACGCGCAGGAAGACCGGCCGCGCCGTTTGGGTGTGTTCGAGCGCTTTGGCAGGCCCACACCGCTGGACGAGAAAACGCATGAAGAAACCGTGTCTTTCGACGTGGCGTGGCGCAACCATCGGGTGAGCGCGCATCAGCACGTGTCCGACATGACCGGCTACTACTCGCTGAATGGCAATTTGAGCGACGAAGATGCGGCAGTGACCGATGCGGCATGGCTGCGCTACGAAGGCAACGCACAAGGCACGGAGCTCGCTTGGCGCTGGCATGTCGGCGTACTGGAGCAACGCTTTGTGCAGGAAGGCACGCAGTTGCCGCGCGGCGTGGGGCCGTTTCAACAAGACGATCTGCGTTTGCGCGGCGTGCTGCGCCACACGGTGAAGAGTGCGGGGCTTTCCGTGCAAGACGACATTGGTCTGCACTCGCTCACCACCGGAATCGAGTTGAAAGAAGGCCGCGTCGACCGCGCCGAATTGCAATCGAACTTCCTTCAACGCCCGCCGTTTACCTTCTACGGTGCATATCGGCCGACCGGCTTGGATTTCGCGCCCGTCGGCGCCAGCGAGCGCGTGTTTGCCGTGTTTGGCGAGGACCAGTGGCAACTGTCCGAAACGCAGTCCGTAGTGCTGGGCCTTCGCCACGACCGCTATGAACTTTCGGGCAGCGCCACCACGCCGCGCGTGGCATGGGTGTGGACGCC
>JAIXVL010000253.1 GCA_027483045.1 Lysobacteraceae bacterium | reverse complement strand
TCGTGGGCTTTGGCGTGTCGGCGCCGGAGCAGGGCCACGACGATCTCGCCGGCATCGACCTCAAAGGGAAGGTGGCCCTCGTGTTCGGCGGCGCGCCCGCGCGATTCTCGCCGGAAGTGCGTGCCCACTACTCGGCGGGGCTGACCAAAACTCAAACCTTGGTTGATCGCGGCGCGGTTGGTGTCATCCAACTACAGTCCCGCGAGGACCAGAAGCGCACACCTTGGGAGCGCTTGGTGCAACAGAGCTGGCGCTCGCGATTGGCTTGGGCCGGCGCCGATGGCATGCCGAATGCTGCTTGGCCAACGCTGGCCATCCGCGCTTCAGTGAGCCCCGAGCGGGCCTCGGTCTTCTTTGAGGGCGCGCCGAAGACACTGGATGAGGCCTATGCCGCTGCCGAGGCAGGTACGCCTCAGGCGTTCGAGTTGCCGCTTGTGGTGGAGCAGGAACGTCATTCGGTCATCCGCCAGCGCGCAAGCGCAAATGTGATCGGCGTTCTTGAAGGTAGCGATCCGGTGTTGAAGAACGAAGTGGTCGTGATCTCGGCCCACTTGGATCATGTGGGTAAAGGAGCGCCGATCGGTGGCGACGCGATCTACAACGGTGCGCTTGATAACGCGTCGGGCATCTCGGTCATGTTGGAGGCTGCGCGGCTGCTGGCCAGCGCTTCAGAACGCCCGCGTCGCAGCGTGTTGTTCATTGCGGTCACTGCGGAAGAATCCGGTCTTCAGGGCTCGGACTATTTCGTGCAGCACCCGACCGTGCCGCGTGAATCGATAGTCGCCAACATCAATATCGATATGCCCGTTGCGCTTGCCCCGCTTGCTGACGTCACCGCATTCGGCGCCGAAAACTCCACCCTAGGTGCGGTGGTGGAGCGTGCGGCGAAGGTCGAGGGCGTGGCGGTTACACCAGACTCAAAGCCTGAAGAAGTCTTTTTCGTGCGTAGCGACCAGTATTCGTTTGTTCGGGCAGGTATTCCTGCTCTCTACATCGACGAAGGCGCACGTTCGAGCGACCCTGCGCAAGATCTCGCAGCGCGCGCCGAAGCGTTCCGTAAGGAGCGTTATCACCAGCCTGGCGATGACCTATCGCAAGCCATCGATTACCCCTCGTTGGCCATGCTTGCCCGGTTGAATGCACGGGTCATCGCCGACGTTGCAAACGATGAGGTTCGCCCTTCGTGGCACGCGGGCAACTTCTTTGGAGAGACCTTTGCGAAGAGTCCCCCTGCGGCATCCACGGTGGCGCCGACTGCGAATTGAGTTCGTCTCCGAACAGCTTTCCTGCCTCGTTGAAGAAAGGCCCGGCAATGCCGGGCCTTTTCGCTATCACTCAGCGCGCTGGCGCTGCTTCGAATCGATCGAGCCACGCATCCAGCTCGCGATAGAAGGTGCGGCTGTTTTCACCCTTCAAGATCCAGTGATTCTCGTCCGGGAACACCAGCAGGCGGCTTTCCACCTGCTGGCGCTGCAGCAGTGACCAGTACTCGAGCGTGTTGTTCAGCGGTACACGGAAGTCCTGTTCGCCGATCGTGACGAGCACGGGGGTCTTGAAGTTCGCCGCTTTCAGCATCGGGTTCTGCGTGACCCAGACGCCGCCACGCTCCCACACCGGGCCGCCGGCATTTTGCTCGCGGCCATAGATGGTGTCGGAGGTGCCCCACTGCGCTTCTGAGTTCACCAAACCGGCGTGGCTGACCAAGCAGCGATAGCGCGTGGTGGTGCCTTGCAGCCAGTTCGACAAATGCCCGCCGTAGCTCGCGCCGCCCGCGCATTGACGCGTGCCGTCTACGAAAGCGAAGCGTTCAATGGCGACATCGGCGGCCTGGTTGATCTCGTTGGCCGGGCCTTCGAAAGGATCGCCCTGGATGCCCTGTGCGAAGGCCGCGCCGAAACCGGTGGAGCCGGTGTAGTTGGTCAGCAGCACCACGCGATCACTGCCGGCAATGAGGTGATAGTTCCAGCGGGTGAAGAAGGTGTCGCGCCACATGATGTGCGGGCCGCCGTGAATCAACACGAACAGTGGGTACTTCTTCGCCGGGTCGAAGCCTGCGGGTTTGACCAACATGCTGTGGACGCGTGCGCCGCGAGCGCTGTCGAACCAGAAATCCTCGACAGGAGCGAGGTCGAGCTTCGCTGCGGCTTCGCTGTTGAAGGCGCTGAGCGCGCGATGCCCGCCGCGCGGATTGATGCGCACGATCTCGGGTGGATTCACTGCGCTATCGAAGTTGGCCACCAGCACGCCGCGCGCGGCGTCGGCCACCTGAAGGTTGGTGTAGACACCGCTGTTGGTGTCGAAGGCACGGCGCGCTTGCGTCTCGCCAATGCGCGCGGTGTAAAGCTTTTCGTGGCCGTCCTCTTCCACGGTCATCCACAACGTGCGGCTGTCGGCATCGATGCCGAAGCTGCTGATGGCCAAATCGTTGGGCAGTCCAAGTGCCGCACCAGCCTTCATCGCTGGCCACGAGAACGTCGCCAAGCGCGTGGTGTTGTAAACCTTGTCGGAGCGCGGCGTGAGCTGCGCCACCAAGGTTTCGCCATTGGCACTGAACTGCGGACGGCCGTGGCTATCTTGGGCGTTGAGCGACCCATCGCCAGTCAGTCGCGTTGCTTCACCGCCCGCTGCGGGCACGCGATAGAGGTCGGTGTGCACATTGGCGAACGCCGCACGATGGCGATTGGTGGTGGCGGAAAACACGACCGATTGGCCGTCGGGCGACCATGTGGCGTCAATCTCTTCGCCGGTTTCAGCCAAACGCCCACCAAAGCCGGGCTGCTTCACCAAAGCACTGCTCGCCAGCAAGTCCTTCGCTTCGCCACCCGACACCGGCACAACAAACAAGCGCTGTTGGCGATCATCAAGCCAGCGATCCCAGTTGCGAATCGGGAAGCCGGTGTAAACGCGCACATTGTCTTTCCGCGCCTTGCGCTCGGCGGCGATGCGCTGGTTATCGGCATCGTTCATCGATCCGGGAAACACGGTGCTGACAAAAAGGATCTGCGTGCCATCAGGAGAGAACTGCGGTGTTCGCGCACCGGTTGAAATCTCTGTCACGCGTCGCGGTTCGCCACCTTGCTGCAGGTCGATGACATACACCTGTGCTGCGGCATCGCCCTCGCGTTGCAGCGTATAGGCCAGAAAACGTCCATCGGCGCTGAACACCGGGCCGGCTTCCGCCGCCTTGCTAAAGGTGAGTTGGCGCGGGCTGCCTTCGGTGCCGGTCGGCAGCAACCACAGATCGGCGGACTGCTGAGCAGGGTCATAGCTTGGAGTGGTCACGACCACCGCAGCGAGGCGCCCATCGTGAGAAATCGTGGGCGGCGACAAGCGCGCAAAGCCCCACAGGTCTTCATGGGTGATTGGGCGGCCAGTGGCGCCGGCGAAAGCCGGCAACGCCGCCAAGCCCAAGGCAAGCAGCGGCGCAAATGAGCGGGAACGCATCACAGACATGCACGTCTTCCAATCAGGGTTGAAGGCATGAAGCATCGCGCAAACTGGGCCCCAAGCCCATCCTTGTGGGGTGAATCCCCCGGTTCAGGCGCGTCAGGCACCGAGAGCGTATCCTTCGCGGCCCTAACTCAATCGGCACGCAGCGATGCGCCTGAACAAATTCCTGAGCGATTCCGGCGTGTGCTCGCGCCGAGAAGCTGACCGCCTGATCGGCGAAGGTCGCGTCACGGTCAACGGCAAGCGCGCGGGCATTGGCGCCGAGTTGGCCGAAGGCGACAAGGTGGCCCTAGATGGCCAAAACGTTGCGGCTCGCGCGGCAGCAGCGCCCAATAAACGCCGTCACGTCTACATCGCCTATAACAAGCCGGTGGGCATTACCTGCACCACTGAAACCGAAGTGGGCGGCAACATCGTGGCGGCCATTGGCCATCAAGAGCGCATCTTTCCTATCGGTCGGCTCGACAAGGAAAGCGAAGGCCTGATCTTGCTCACCAGCAACGGCGACATCGTCAACGAAATCCTTCGCGCCGAAAACGCCAAGGACAAGGAATATCTGGTCGGCGTGAACAAAGACGTGACCATGGAATTCCTGCGCGGAATGGCCCGTGGCGGTATTCCGATGCACGGCACCAAGACCTTGCCGTGCAAGGTTTCCAAGCTCGGTCCGGTCGGTTTCCGTATCGTGCTCACGCAAGGCTTGAATCGGCAGATCCGCCTGATGGCCATGCACTTCGGCTATCGCGTGAAACGCCTGTTGCGCAGCCGCATCGTCAATATCCAATTGGGCCACTTGAAGCCCGGCCAATGGCGCAACCTCACGGACGTGGAATTGCGCGGTCTGTTGCCCAATCGCACCGATTGGTAAAGCCGCCGCGCGCGCGGCACGGCGGCGTTGATGCATCGCTACAAGATCGGCAGCACGAACGCGAAGAGCGCTCCGGCTGCTGTGGCCAGCACTGAGACCCAATACAAACCGTTCGACCAGCGCCGTAAACGCGCGCAGGCAGCGGCCAGTTTGGGGTCTGCAGGGCAGGGGGCCGAGCGGGCTTGCCATAGCAGCGCCCCCGCAACCGCCAAGGCTAAGGCGGCCACCCCAAACACCAGTCCTTTGCGCTCAGACAGCCAGATCAGCTGCGGAACGGCCGTGACCAATCCGGCCAAGCTAGCCCCTGCGCCCAAGCTCACCATGACTGCAGG
>JAIXVL010000095.1 GCA_027483045.1 Lysobacteraceae bacterium | reverse complement strand
TGATCGTTGCCTAGAACACGTCGAACGCTTCTTCTTCGACCACTCCGGTTTCGGTGCCAAAGCCGCTTGCCATCATGCGGTCGTAGTCTTCTGACTTGACGAAATCGATCATCCCTCCTGGGCTGCCTTCAGGCAGCAGGCCGCCCGTTGCGGGATTGATCGTGACCGTCAGCAGGCCTGCGGGCGGCGCAGGAGATTGCACGGGAACATCCTTCAGTGCCGCACCCATATAGTTGATCCAGATGGGCAGCGCGGCGCGACCGCCGTACTCGCCACTGCCGAGTGGTGTGAAATCGTCCTTGCCCACCCAGACCGTCGTGACCAAATCACCGCCGAGACCCGAAAACCACGCATCGCGGTGATCGTTGGTCGATCCGGTCTTGCCGCCAATATCGTCGCGACCCAACACTCTGGCCGCAGTGCCGGTTCCGCGGCGCACGACATCAAGAAGCAGCGAGCGCACCAGAAACGCGGTGCGCGCATCGATTGCACGCGCTGCCATGGATTGCTCGGGCGGACCGGGCACATCCATGCGCTCGGTTGCCATGGCTTCGGTCGTTGCTCCCTCAGTCGGCGAAATTGCCTCGGGTGAGCTCGCGGCCGGTGGCGGCGCTGGGCTGGCCACGTCGCCGAAGTTGAATCCATCGACCACGGCGGCAGGCCCAGCGGATGCGCCGCCGCGCCCGCCACAGCTCGGGCAAGCACGACGCGGATGAGCTTCCATCACCACGATGCCATTGCGATCTTCAACCTTGGCTATGAAGTAGGGCTCGACCAGATAGCCACCGTTCGCGAACACCGTGTAGCCGCGCGCAATCGAGAGTGGCGTGAGCGACGCAGTGCCCAAAGACATCGACAAGTTGGGCGGCAGGCTTTCGGGCGGGAATCCGAACTGAGTGATGTAGCGCTGTGCAAACTGCACGCCGATGGCATCTAGGAGTCGCACTGACACTAGGTTGCGTGACTGCACCATCGCTTCGCGCAGCCGCATGGGGCCGGCAAAGTCTTCTTTGTCGTTCTGCGGCCGCCACACGGTGCCCGCGCGATCGCGGAACACCACCGGGGCGTCCATCACGATCGTGGCGGGCGTGTAGCCGCGCTCAAACGCTGCGGAATAGACGAAGGGCTTGAAGCTTGAGCCAGGTTGCCGCTGTGCCTGTGTGGCGCGGTTGAACTTGTTCTGCGAAAAACTGAAGCCACCCACCAAGGCCCGCAATGCCCCGGTTTCGGGCGAGAGCGACACGAGTGCAGCTTGCGCTTGCGGCAGTTGGGCCAGTCGGCGCGTTCCATCGGCCATCGGTGCGGTTCTGACCACGTCGCCCAGCTTTAGGGCTTGTGCGGGCGTGCGGCCTGACCAGCGCACGGCGGCTGCAGAGAGTTCGATGTCTGACCCGTCACCCGTCTTCAGCAGTGCCCGGGTCGGGGTGACTTCAACAACCACCGCGGGTGCCAAGTCGGGAATGCTCGGAAAGGCCGCTAGAGCGCGGCGCAAGGCGGCGTCATCCAGTGTTGCCCAGTCCTCGATTCGCCCTTCTGCACCGCGCCAACCATGCCGCTGGTCGTAATCCATCAGCCCTGAACGCACTGCGGTGACCGCGGCATTCTGGTCGCCCGACTTCAGGGTCGTGGTCACACGGTAGCCGCCGGTCAGTGCCTCGGCGCCGAATCGCTCTTCCATGGCCTGGCGCACCATTTCGGCCACATACGGTGCATCGACCTCGACCGGTGGCTCGTGGGGCTTGGCGCTGTTTGGTTCGGCGCGGGCCGTTTCGAGTTCTTCGGCCGTGATCAGGCCCAGCTCAAACATCCGCGGCAGCACGTAATGGTCGCGGCGTTCCAGGGCTCGGGCGGGGTTGCTGATGGGGTTGGCACTGGACGGGAATTTGGGAATGCCCGCCAGCATCGCGGCTTCCGCCACGGTGAGCTGATCAAGAGACTTGCCGTAATAGAACTCCGACGCTGCCGCACCGCCGTAGGCGCGGTTCCCGAAGAAGATCTTGTTCAAGTACAGCTCGAGGATCTCGTCCTTGCTCAGGACGCGCTCCATCTTGATGGCCAGCAGCATTTCCCGGAGCTTGCGCGTGTAGCTGTACTCATTACTGAGGTAGAACCCGCGAGCCACCTGCTGGGTGATGGTGCTTCCGCCGGGTACTCGCTCGCGATCGGTCGACAAAATGAGCCAAACAGCGCGGAAAATACCGTTAAAGTCCAGCCCCTGATGCTCATAGAAGCGCGCATCTTCAGCGGCCAGGAAGGCATTCTTCACGCGCTCGGGGATTTGCTCGATCGGCGCCGGGTAGCGCCGGGTCTCGCCGTACAGCGCAATCAGCTTGTTGTCGGCGGAGTAGACCGAGAGCGGCAGCTGAAGCTCGATTTTCCGAAGCTCGCGCACGTCCGGCAGTTGTGGCCAGGCAACCCAGATCAATGCCCCAAGGCCCAGAACGCCCAGTAGGCCCATCGCAAAACCAGCCAGAATCAGGCGTCGAAGCCAGCGCAACCAAGGGCGCATCAGGGGGTGTCTCGAGCATCAGGGCCCGCGAGTATAAGGGGCCGGCCGGTGCCTAGGGGCGGGCTCGGGGCACCCTGCGGGCGGGGGGTGGCAAGCGGCCGGCAGGGTGGGGTGGTTAAGCAGGCGTTGCGGTTGACACACTTTTCTGCTTTTAATGTATTGGCGCACTAATCTCACGTAAGCGCCCGTGGGAAGGGGAGAAACCGATGGGTTTGTTCAGTCCATCCAGAGTTCCGCTGGTCGGGATCGACATCAGTTCGACGGCTGTGAAGCTGCTTCAGCTCAGCCAGGTCGGCAACCGTTACCGCGTCGATCACTACGGCGTGGAAGCGCTTCCGCCCAATGCGGTCGTCGAAAAGAACATTGTCGAGGTCGAGGCGGTCGGCGAAGCGATCAAACGCGCGCTCAATCGCTCCGGAAGCAAAGTGAAGTTTGCCTCCGTCGCGGTGTCGGGTGCGGCAGTGATCACGAAGGTGATCAGCATGTCTGCCGATCTCGACGACGACGCTATGGAAGACCAAGTTCAACTCGAGGCGGCGAACTACATTCCGTTCCCGATCGAGGAAGTGAGTTTGGATTTCGAAGTGTTGGGCCCGATTGCTTCGAGTCCAGAGAATGTGCACGTCATTCTCGCCGCATCGCGTACCGAGAACGTCGAGTTGCGCCAGCAAGCGCTTGAGCTGGGTGGACTAACGGCGAAGGTTGTCGATGTCGAAGTGTTTGCGCTGGAAAACGCATTCAAGTTGATCGCTGAGCAGTTAGGTGTTGGTCGCGACGCGATTGTCGCGATGATGGACATCGGCTCGACGATGACCACGCTGAACGTGTTCCGCAATGGCCGCAGCATTTACTCGCGCGAGCAAGTGTTTGGAGGCAAGCAGCTCACCGACGAAATCATGCGCCGCTACGGCATGAGCTACGAGGAAGCTGGTGCTGCCAAGCGTCAAGGCGGTCTGCCGGAAAGCTACGAGCCGGAAGTGCTGGAGCCGTTCAAGGAGGCCATGGTTCAGCAGGTCAGTCGCTTGCTGCAGTTCTTTTACGCAGGCAGCGAATTCAACCGCGTGGATCAAGTGGTTCTGGCCGGCGGTTGTGCATCCATTGCCGGTGTCGATCGGATGGTGGAAGAACACCTAGGCATCCCGACCGTGATCGCCAATCCCTTGGCCAACATGGGTCTGGGTCCGCGCGTTCAGGCGCATGCACTGCAGCAAGACGCCCCGTCGCTCATGATCGCTTGCGGTCTGGCCTTGAGGAGTTTCGACTGATGGCACGGATCAACTTACTGCCTTGGCGCGCAGACCGACGTAAGCAGCGCCAGAAAGAGTTCATGACCATGCTGGCCGCCGCTGTTTTCGGCGGAATTGGTTTGGTTCTTCTCGGCTCGTTCTATTACGACGGACAGATCGAGCGTCAAGCCGAGCGCAATGGCTTCCTGAAGGCGCAGATCACCGAGGTCGAGGGTCAGATCAAGGAAATCGAAGAGCTTGAGGCGCGCAAGGCGAGTCTGCTTCAGCGCAAGCAAGTCATTGAGTCGCTTCAGGCGGATCGCTCACAGAACGTTCGCCTGTTCGAAGAACTGGTTCGCACCATTCCCGATGGTGTGCGCTTGGTCACCATCAAGCAAAACGGCTCTGAGCTCTCGTTCACTGGCCGCACACAGTCGGAGTCACGCGTTTCGGCCTACATGCGCAATCTCGAAGTCAGCGGTTTGATCAACAAGCCCAAGCTTTCGATCATTGAAGCGCGTGGCGAAGACCGCACGCTGCCTTTTGAATTCGAGATGAAGGTGACGTTGCGACCGTCCGATGGTTCGGATGCCGAAGGCGGCGAATCGGACGGCGATGCGCCGCCCGCAACGCCGTCCAACACACCGCCTGCCAAGACGGCCTGAGGAGCGCACCCATATGGCCAAGAGCACGTTCAAACTCAGTGACATCAATAACCTCGACCCGAACAACACGGGTGCGTGGCCCCAAGAAGCGAAGATTGGCGCCTGCGTGATCGCAGTGCTCCTGATTCTCTTTCTGGGCTGGTACCTCAGCATCAGCGACAAGCAGACCGCCTTGGAAGGGCAGCAGGCGGAAGAGCTCAAGCTGCGGGGAGATTTCGAAAAGCTGGCGGGTAAGGCGGCCAATCTTGAGCCCTTGAAGCAGCAGCTCACACAAATGGAATTGATGTTGAAGCAAATGCTTCGGCAGTTGCCTTCGAAGACGCAGATGCCCGACTTGATTGTGGATATCTCGCAAACCGCGAAGGCCACAGGCATCAACACCGAGCTGTTTCAGCCGCTAGAAGAAGTCACTAAGGACTTCTACGCCGAGCAGCCGATCACTTTGCGCATGAACGGCACATACCACCAGTTTGGTACGTTCGTCAGTGGCGTCGCATCGTTGCCGCGTGTGGTCATCATGACTTTCCACGACATCTCCTTGGCGCCACGTGAGGCGAAAGAGGGCGAGACGCCTCTGCCGCCGGGCACGTTGGGACTGCAAGGCACGATCAAGACTTACCGCTATTTGGATGACGAAGAGATGGCCAAGAATGCGGCTGCCGAAAACGCCACTCCGCAAGGCGGTCAAGCTTCAGGCGCGACTGTGCCGCAGGGAGGTACGCCATGAAGCATGCCTTTGCTCGCGTCTTCGGGACGATTTCCTTGGCGCTCGTTTTGTCCGGCTGCTCGAGCAGCAATGACGACCTCCAGTCTTGGGTGGCTGAGGTCAAGGCC
>JAIXVL010000190.1 GCA_027483045.1 Lysobacteraceae bacterium | reverse complement strand
GATGGCGAGGTCGATGTGTCCTCCACGGATCATCGCGAAGCTGTCGTGGCGGCCAAAGAAACTGGCGCCTGCGCGTGCTGTGACCGTTTGCTTTCCGGCGTTGATCAGGTCGGCGTCCACTTCCGATTCCGTGGGGAACGGGCCGATGCCGAGCAGGCCGTTCTCGCTCTGCAACCAAACATCCATGCCATCGGGAATGTGATTCGCCACCAGTGTGGGCAGGCCAATGCCCAGATTCACGTAGGCGCCATCACTCAACTCACGTGCGGCGCGCTGCGCCATCTCATCACGAGTCCATGCCATCTCACTTCACTCCTTCGCGGGTGGTGCGCTGCTCGATGCGCTTCTCTGGCGTGGCATTGACCACGATGCGGTCCACGTAGATGCCGGGCAAGTGCACGTGATCAGGATCGATCGCGCCCACGTCCACCAACTCTTCCACTTCCACCACGCAAACCTTGCCAGCCATGGCGCAGGCCGGGTTGAAGTTGCGAGAGGTTTTGCGAAACACCAGATTTCCCGAGGCATCGGCTTTCCACGCCTTCACCAGCGAAACATCGGCGTGCAGTGCGGTTTCCATCACGTACCAATGCTCGCCGAACTGCCGAGTCTCTTTGCCATCGGCCACGATGGTGCCAAAGCCCGTGCGAGTGAAAAACGCCGGAATCCCCGCACCGCCCGCACGCAGGCGCTCGGCCAAGGTGCCTTGGGGGTTGAACTCCAACTCCAACTCGCCAGCCAAGTACTGGCGCTCGAATTCTTTGTTCTCGCCCACGTAGCTCGAGATCATCTTCTTGATCTGCCGCGTGGCCAAGAGTTGGCCCAGACCGAAGCCGTCGACGCCGGCGTTGTTGGAAATGGCAGTTAACCCCTTTGCGCCGGAATCGCGCAGCGCAGCAATCAGCGCCTCAGGAATACCGCACAGGCCGAAACCGCCAACGGCCAAGGTTTGGCCATCAGCCACAACCCCTTGAAGGGCAGCTTGGGCACTCTCGTAGACCTTACGTCGTGGGGACATCGCCAGAGTCTCTTTGAAATGGGTGGCCCATTCTAATGCCGGGTGGCCCTCAGACCCGCACGAAGCTTCATGGACTTTGGGGTCAGGCGGGGCTTTTGGTAGCGTAAATCCAATAGCGCGCAGCGAAAAAACCAACTGCAGCCAGTGCTGCATCGGCCATAGGCTTGCCCGCCCAAGCCCAGTGAAGACTAGCTTGTGATTCCAGCAGATGCACTGAAAGGGAACTGGCAACCGTCAGCAGCAGCCACACCATCACAAAGCGACCCAACGCCCGTGACCCCGTGCGGGAACCACCGCTGGCGAACGTGATGCGGCCGTTGAGTACAAAGCCCAGTAGAGCACCAGAGACACGCGCCAAGAGATTTGACGAAACGACTGGGCATCCCGCTGCGGTCAAGACCACAAACACCAACCAATCAACCATTAGCTGAAGGCCGCCGATGATGGCGTACCAAAGGGCTTGCTTCTTCCAAGAAGCCGACCCAGCGCTGGTGTTCGGTGCGACCTCACTCATCGGCGTTTGTCGGTACGGAGCGCCATACCTTTCGAATAACGAACGCCGGGCGCCGCTTTGCCTCTAGGTAGGTGCGGCCAACGTACTCGCCGATCACTCCGAGTGCGAGCAACTGCATTCCCGAAAGAAACAACATCACTGAAATGAGCGAGGCGTAGCCCGGAAGATCCGTGCCAAATACCAGAGTACGCACAACAATGAACGCTCCGTATGCGAAGGCCGAAAAAGCAGTCGCAGCGCCCAGAAACGTGGCCACGCGCAGCGGCGCATTTGAGAATGAGGTGAAGCCCTCAATCGCCAAGTTGAGGAGACGTACAGCGTTAAACTTGGTCTGGCCAGCGCTACGCTCAGGACGCACATAGTCAACAACCGCTGTGCGAAAGCCCGCCCAGGCAAACAAGCCCTTCATGAAGCGGCGGTTTTCCGGCAACGCGCGAACCACATCGACGACTGACCGATCCATTAGGCGAAAATCGCCCACATTCTCTGGAATGACCACATCGGAAACCACATTGATGAGCCGGTAGAAGCGCTCTGCGCTCACGCGCTTCAGCCAACCATCGGAACTTCGATCGGAGCGTTTCGCAAGGATTACTTCAGCACCCTCCTCCCAGAGCGCCAGCATTCTGGACACGAGTTCTGGAGGGTCCTGCAAATCTGCGTCCATCGGAATCACGGCATCACCGGTCGAGGCATCAAGGCCAGCACTCAAGGCAGCTTCTTTTCCAAAATTCCTCGACAGATCCACCACCACCAGCGTGGCTTGAACGGGGGCGAAAGAACGAGCGCATTCGACCGTGTCATCGCTGCTGCCATCGTTCACGACCACAAACTCCCAGCGAAAGCCGCGATTGGATCCCAGCACGCGCTCTAAAGTCTGAAGTGTTCCAAGAATCGCCTCGCCCTCATTGAAGGCAGGAACAACGATGCTGATGAGTGCGTCAGCGCGGAAGGGCATCAGGTTACCTCGTTATTCAAAGACAAAGCCGGACGCTCCATCCACTCCCATGAACCAATCGCGGGGGAGAAGACGAAGAACGCGCGAAACAATGGCATTCGCAACTGGCTCAGGCGACGGCCAAGCATGGACCACAAGCTGTTGAACCGGCCAGCCATAGAGATAGACGCCATAGGAACGATCGCGCTTGTGATCGGCGGATAACTTTACTGCAAAGGCAAGATAAAGCACGAGGTACATCAGCGCGCCGAAGTAAGGCGCCCGCCAGCAGCTCGCGCGGAGTTTGCGGTTCAGACGGAAAGTCTTCCGACGCGCTCATCAGAGTGGCCACAGCAAGCAGCGTCAGGAGCAGACTCATCCATGGCGCAGGAAACAACTGCAACGCCACCGATGAACTTGCTCCCGTCCCATTGCAGATAGAGATCAGCATCGCCGATGCCAACCACCGGATAAGCGTGGCCGCAGATCACGGCTAAAGCGGCCAGAAGGCACATCAGATGGACATTGTTCGCGCAAAACTGCTGAAACTGAGCAAGCCTCGTTGACGTCATTGAACGGGGGCTAAAGAGTTCCATCGCAATCGCGTGCTCAATGCCGTTAACTGGGCGTGCCACACCGGTCAGCTCCGCTACGGCTCTACGAGATGGCTACGGTTGGGGAATCTGGAGCCGAAGCGCTTGGACACTGCAGTCTTTGCGCATGAGGAGCGAGGCCTCGGTTGCCCCCGGGGGCTCGCCATCGATTCGCATCGCAGCTGCCCCGCCAGGCGCGTAGAGCTCCCGACCAAAGGTTGCGCGCAAGGCCACATAGGTCATGGCACCAGGCTCGCCTTCCACCCGCACCATGGTTGCCCCGCCCGCAATCAGGGCCTTGGCTTGCGGCGTTGCAGATGAGAGAAAAGTGAACTGGCACTGGCCTTGCCGGTACAAGCCACCTTGAATCGACTGCCCGTGCATCACGAGGACTAAACCTGCTGTCACGGTAAAAACGACAACCAATCGATCACTTGACGACTCATGGCGCGGGAGCAAGGCAAGCACGAGCGCCATCGGTAATCCCGAGGCATAAAGGTAATGGGCACCCAAAGACGGCGAGACCAACAGCGGCGCCAAGAACACAAAGTAAGCGCCCAGATAGGCCACAAGCGCAGCAACACCAAACCGTCGAAGCACAAGCACAATCAGCACCGCATGAATCGCTATCCCCATTGCCCACTCCCACTTGGGCAAAAGGGACATGGAAACCATCTCGATTGCACGGGGCATGAACGGATAGGCGAAGTAGGCAACGGCATTTGGCACGACGTTGCCCAAGCTTGCAGAGTAAGGACCCGACGGCAGCTCCATCGATGCCTGCAAAGCGGGCCAGCGATAAACCAGATAGGCCAACACTGGCAAGGCGGATGCCGCGACTGCGGCCGACGCCCACTTCCAGCGTGAACGATGCCCTGGTTGAAGGCAGAGGTATCCCGCAAGCAGGGCCGTAGCGGCAGGCAACATGATCGCCGTCTCCTTGCTCAGGATCGCAGCCACAGCGGCAGTTGCCACGAAAGCGACAGCCCGCCACTCCCAGCCGGCACGGAAAACAAGCAGCACGCCAGCGAACGAGCAAAGCGAAAAGAACGTGTACCAACGATCCATCGATGCACCGACCCACGCGGTCGAAAAAACCGACAACGCGGAGAGTGAGAACACGGCTGCGGCAACAAGAGAGCGCCCGGCTTCGATACCTCCAAGCCGAAGGAGGCCATAGAAAAGCAGCACGACCGCCAGGTGAATCAAGACGTCAATTGCATGCACCAACACCGGCAATTCGACCATGAACAGCGACGAAAGGCCCTGTTGGACGAAAGGCAAAGGGCGTACCGGATAGCCAAACTCCGAACCTACTGACACTCGCGCATAAGCATCGACAAAATGCGCCAGTCCATGCGTGGTCACATGGTCGTACTTTTGCCATTCATCGTGGTTGAAATAGCCAGGATTGGCGAGAACCAAAATGTGGCCAAGAACGACGACCACGAAAAGGAACATCAGGTGGCGATAGATGGTTCGCCTCTCAACGATAGCCATGCGGTTCCCACGTACCCCACTTTGCTTCGTATATCGCTTTATTCCTCTCGAACAAAGCGCGCTTGGTTTCCGCCTTTAGCGCATCGAAACTCGCAGAAAGATGATGATGCACGAACACATCTTCCGCTACGGCAATACTCCATCCCGCAGCTTCTACACGCCGGCAGTAGTCGTCGTCCTCGAAGAACCCCACGCCGAACGTTTCGTCGAGGAAACCAATGCGTTCGAAAACCTGACGACGCATGGCGACACAGAAAAATGCTGCGGTTTTCAGGGGCAACCGTTGGCCACAGTGGGCACGCGTGTAACGACCCGCCTCCCGGATCATTTCGACCATGTCGTCATATGCGATGGAGATCTTGGCTTCGTTGCCAATGTTATTGGTGACCGGGCCAACCAACCCCAAGCCTTCATCCATGCGCAAATGAGCCACCAAACCGCGCACCCATCCGGGGGTTACGTACGTATCGTTGTTGAGCATGACCAACACATCGCCCGTCGCAGCGGCAAGCCCAACGTTATTGCCTGCAGCGAAGCCGAGATTGGCGTCATTGAGAATCAGCCGTCGACAGTGGCCAGCCTTCGAGGCCTCCGCCGCCCAGCCTGCAAGCCACTCCCGTGACCCATCGGCAGACGCGTTATCGACGACAATGACCTCGAGGTTCGTGTAGTCGCTATATGCCTCAATGGCGAACAAACAGGCTTCGGTAAATGCAAGATTGTTGTACGTGAGCACGACGACGCTCACTTTCGGCTCGACCAAGGCGTCAAGCGCTTTGTCCAAGGCCTCGGCGCGATGCTCCCACGTTTGGTTTGAGGCGAAAACTTGGCGTTCAGAGCGTCTTGGATCGGCTGTGCTCTCTTGCAGCGCAGCCTCAACCGCCGCAACGAAGGAATCTTTCGAAGACGCGACGCTGACCAAGTCACCAAACTGCTGCATTTCGGGCAAATCAACGGCGACTACAGGCTTCGCGGCAGCCAAGTACTCGTAGACCTTGACCGGATTCGTTGCCAGCGTGAGGGGGATCACCTTGAATGGCAGCAAGCAGACGTCAAACGCGTGAAGCCATTGTGGTAACTCCCTGTAGGGCACTTCACCGACGAATTCGACATTCACCAAATCCGCGAGCGCGCTCGATGCGCCGACGGTATCGGCCCCGACAAGACGCACCGAATGCTGAGGGAACCTAGTGGCAACGGCACGAATCATCTCCAGATCAAACCACTCGGCGATCGCGCCGTAATAGCCAATGATCCGACGCCCTTTGCTATCGACCCGAACGACTTTAGGAGGCTCGGAGAAAAATGCGTATTCACCCGCATTGCGCACGACCGCCAAAGACCTCGCTCGGGGCGAGAGTTCATCCGCCAGCCAAGCTGAGCTGACTACCGTGAGCTCAGCCTGTCGCACCAAAGCGGCTTCTGCTTCAAGAACTGCGCTGCCTGTATTGTCAAAACCTGCGTGGTGATCCATGCAATCGTAGACAAGGCGATGGTTCGGAAGGGCCTGCGCCACTTGCGTCCAAAACGGATGCTGCACCAAAGAAACCGTGGATAAACTGCACGTCCAAGCAAGCAAGGACGCGAGGCTGTCCCGCAGCTGGGTGTTCTCGTTTGCGGAAGGCGCGCCAAAGTAGATGGGCGGCGCACCCTTTAGATGGAGGGAAACTTGGAACAGCCGCCCCTCGGCATCCAAGGCTTCTGCCTTGAAGCCAGGTGCTGCAGTGTCTACGGTGTTGTTTGAGATGTAGAAAACACGATGACCCTTTTTCGCAAGCGCGGCCGCCAAGTGCTGCGGGCGCTGAAAGCGGAAGTGCCAATCAATCACAGCCCAAACAAATACATCCGGTAGGTCCGGATGCGCCACTTGAAGCGCAGGCAAAGGTGTAAAGGAGGGTTCGGATACCGCGAGAGTATCGAGCCCTTTTTCTCCTAGGGCAGCGTGCAGCTTGCCTGAATCGGCCGCGGACCATCGGCCGGACAGCAACCTGCCCAAAGCACGAAGAGGCCGCGTCCAGCGCCATGATCGTGAGGAGATTAGCTGATCAAACTGTCGAGCCGTTTCTGCAAGACGCTCGTTGTGGAAGGTCAAGATTGCGCTTTCGCGTCGCGCTTCTTCTAGCGATGAAACCAAGTGCTCTGCGCGACCACGCAGTTGATGCACCTCAGACTCCAACGATGCCACCACACGATCTGCACGATCGCGCTGCTCGCGCATCCCGGACTCCAACGACGATACAAGGCTCTGAGCACGACCCTGCTGTTCGTGCAGTTCACGTCGTGCTGAGGCAAGTTCGTTAGTGAGCAATGCTAAGGCAGCTTGCGTGCTTGCGACCTGTTCACTGATCACGGCGAACTGGGCTGAGTGATGAGCCTCTTGCAAGCGTCGCAACTCCTCCACTTGCGGCGCGAGCATGGCGGCCATTGCGTTCTGCGACTGCGCCACCGCCAACGCCGCATTGCTTTCCTGCAAAGCAGACTGCATGCGACTGATGTCGTCCGAGAAGACGCGCATAGCGGACTGATGACTGGCGTTGATCGCAAGATCAATCCGGGAAAACGCATCCGGGAAACAGGTCTCCTGCGAGGCCCAAGCAGCAATCGTCGCCTCCGCTCGCCCCACCCGTAACCACAGTTGATGTTCGCCTTGAAGCTGGTCTCGCGATTGCTGTGAGAGCAACTGGAGCCACGCTGCCTCAGTGCAAAGACCAAGGGAGAGATCTTGCAAGGGTGCTGCTGCTTCGCAAGAAGCTTTCCGCATTTGCTGCCACAAGTGAGATACCAGCATAGGCAGCTCAGACTGCCCCACAACCTGATGGTGGCGGCGCTCAGGCTGAAGCACCGCAGCCACCTGAGCAGACACGAGAGCGCCACCAACCCCAGCGGGAAGGTGATCCTTGATGCGCCGGAGTGCACCCGCTGGGTCCGCCAGCAAGCGGTCGTAGTCCACCACCAGAGGCAAGTGGCCTCGGCACGCAGAAACTGCGGAGCCGCAATAGTCAAGCCACAGCGCCTGTGCGCGCTCTTCACTGAGTCCGTCTCGCTTGTGGAGCGAGCGTGCAACCTCTGCCGGGTGCCGAATCGCGATGACCACAGCAAATGGCATTTGCTCTGCAGCGAGTGCTTCGGTCCACAAGGAAGCAAACAGGCACAGGCGTGGGTCTTTCAGAATCCACTGCGGATGCTTTGCACGATCCAAGCGCAAGTAGCCACGAATACGGGTGACTGCTTCGCGAGCTGCAGGAGAACTCTGCCAGTCAATCGGCAACGAGAACGGAACATCCCATCGCGCACCAAACTGGCGAAAGAGCTGTTCGTGCAAATCGACCGCGAACTGATCTTCCCAGTGACCTTGCTCATTGCCGCCGCTGGCACCCACAACACGTGCGCCGGCATTAAATCCCGCGGCATCAAAAGCATGCGCCAAACCGGAGGTTCCACTCCGATGCATGCCAAGCACAAGAACACCGAATGTGTTCACCGTGTCTGCTGCCGGCGGAATCGGAAGCTCACTCACGCGCGCAACACCCCATCCAACTCGGCGCGCAGATCGGCCAAGTCTTCGACACCCACGCTCAGGCGCACCAGGTTATCTGTGACACCCAAGGCCGCACGACGCTCCGCCGGCACGCTGGCGTGGGTCATTACTGCCGGATGGTTAGCCAAACTTTCGACACCGCCCAGGCTCTCGGCGCAGGCGAACAGCTCGGTGCGTTCCATGAAGCGCTTGGCCGATTCGAAACCGCCCTTCAACCACACACTCACCATGCCACCCGCGCCCTTCATCTGCCGCTGCGCGAGCGCGTACTGCGGATGCGCCTTCAGACCAGGGTACGCGACGCGCTCCACGGCAGGGTGATGCTCAAGAAACTCGGCGATGGCCTGCGCGTTCTCGCAGTGCGCCTTCATGCGCAGGTGCAAGGTCTTCAAGCCGCGCAGCGCAAGAAAGCTGTCGAAGGGCCCCTGCACCGCGCCCACGGCGTTCTGCAGAAAGGTCATCTGCTCGGCCAAGTCGGGGCGATTACCCACAATCGCCAGACCACCCACGATGTCGGAATGGCCGTTGATGTACTTCGTGGCCGAGTGCATGACGATGTCGGCGCCCAGCGCGATGGGCTGCTGCAAGGCCGGCGAGCAGAAGGTGTTGTCCACCACCACGATCAGGCCGCGCTTGCGCGCGCGTTCTGCCACCGCCGCGATGTCGACCAATTTCAGTGTCGGGTTGGTGGGCGTTTCGATCCACACCATGCGCGTGTTCGGCTTGATGGCGGCTTCGAAGGCCTCGAGATCAGACAAATCGACCCACGAGAAATCCAAACCCGCACTGCGACGACGCACGCGCTCGAACAATCGGTACGTGCCGCCGTACACGTCATCCATCGCAACGACATGGCTGCCTGAATCCAGCAGCTCGAGGATGGTCGAGGTGGCCGCCAAGCCCGAGGCAAACGCATAGCCGTTCGAGCCGCCTTCCAGCGCCGCCACACAACGCTCGTAGGCAAAGCGCGTGGGATTGTGGCTGCGCGAGTATTCGAAGCCCTGATGCACGCCTGGGCTTTCTTGCACATAAGTCGACGTGGCGTAGATCGGAACCATCACTGCGCCGGTCGAAGGGTCGGGGCTTTGGCCGGCGTGAATCGCCTTGGTGCCGAAACCGTAGGGCTTGTCGCTCATTTCAGGGCCTTTTGCTGCGGCGCGCGCGCCATCACTGCACCTTGCGGCGCAGGTAGTTCAGGAAATCGATACGGGTGATCAGGCCCAAGAACTTCGGACCATCCATCACGATGGCCACATGGCCGCGCTCAAACACACCAACAATGCTGTTGATGGGCGAGCGCATGTCGATCAACTCGAGCTTGGTGACCATGGCGGTGGACACCGGATCACGGAAGCGCAGCTCGTCGGCATGCACATGCATCAGCACATCACTCTCGTCGAGAATGCCCACAATCCGCTCGTTCTCGATGACTGGCAGCTGCGAGACGTCGTACAACTTCATGCGCTGATAAGCGACCGTAAGCGCGTCGTTCGGACCCACCACCACCGTGTCGCGCTGCGCGTACGGGCGAAGAATCAGATCGCGCAAGTCGCCGTGCTGCGGGCGATCAAGGAAGCCCACGTCCTGCATCCAGTAATCGTTGTACATCTTCGACAAATACTTGTTGCCGGTATCGCACACGAACACCACGACTTTCTTCGGTGTGGTCTGCTCGCGGCAATAGCGAAGCGCGGCAGCCAGCAAGGTGCCCGACGATGAACCGCCCAGAACGCCTTCCTTCAGCAGCAGCTCACGGCCTGCCAGCATGCTGTCCTTGTCGGACACGGCGAACGCCTTGGTGACACGCGTGAAGTCGGAAATGCTCGGCAGGAAATCTTCACCGATGCCTTCCACCAACCAGCTGCCCGACTTCGTATCAAGAATGCCTTCGTTGATGTACTTGGTGAGGATGGAACCCACCGGGTCGGCCAACACCAGCTGCACGTGCGGCGCCACTTTCGCGAAGTAGCGCGAGAGGCCAGTCATCGTGCCCGAGCTGCCGCAACCGAAGACGATGGCGTCCATTCCGCCCACGTCCTGCATCTGCTCCCAAATCTCAGGGCCAGTCACCGTCTCGTGCGTGAGCGGGTTATCCGGATTGCCAAACTGGTTGATGAAGTACGCACCCGGCGTTTCGCTGGCAATGCGCGCGGCCAAGTCCTGGTAGTACTCGGGGTGACCTTTGGCCACATCGGAGCGCGTCAGAATCACTTCCGCGCCCATAGCCTTGAGATTGAAAATCTTCTCGCGGCTCATCTTGTCCGGCACCACCAATACCAACTTGTAGCCCATCTGTTGGGCGGCCAGCGCGAGGCCGATGCCCGTATTGCCTGCGGTGCCTTCAACAAGGGTCGCGCCGGGCACGATCTTTCCAGCACGCTCGGCGGCCTGAATCATGGTCACGCCGATGCGGTCCTTGATGGAGCCGCCGGGGTTCATGCACTCCAGCTTCAGGTAGAGCTCGCATAGGCCGGTGTCGAGCTTCTGCGCTTTGACAATCGGCGTGTTGCCAACGAGTTCGAGGACGCTTTGGTGAACCGTCATGTGTCGAGACCACGCATTTGGGGCGTGAATTGTATCAGGCACCCCCAGATCACTCCGGCCGAAGGGAGGGGGGCAGGCGAAGCCACCACCGCACAGAAACAACACGGCCCGCATCAAGCGGGCCGTATGCCTTCCGCAACAATGAAGGTCAGTGTCGCGTTCGCGCGAAAAGCCGGGTCAAGCGGTCTTTGGCCTGCAGTTTCTGCTTCTTCATCTTGGCCAGAGTCACGTCATCGATGGGGAGAACACCCAGCTCGGCATCCATCACCTGGCTATTGAGCTTCTGGTGTTGGCGGTAGAGCTGGCGAAACTCCGAATCGGTCTTGATCAAGGCTTCGACATCGGCGGGGGATTGACCTTCGAACATGGGATGACCTCCTTCAAACGCAAACGCCCCGGCATGGTGGCTCGGGGCGTCGGGGTGGGACGGGGTCAGGTCGGGAAGGCTGGCCGCCTCGGGCCGCGCGCTGGAACGGCTTCGCAGGAAGCGCAACAGCGACGGCGGGATGAGGTCAGCGGTCATCGGCCTGGCTCGGTGACCAGAGGGAAAAGCCCCTCTGGGAAACCGACGCTACGCCGGGTTCTGGGTGTCGGCAAGCGGATTTTTGCGTGTTTGCGCGGATTAACGGAGGCCTTACGGACTGCCCGTGAAGGCCTCACATGGCGCTAACGTTGTTCAGCAAAGCCGCGGCCTTGAGGTTTCAGCGAACCGTGATTTCCACCCGGCGATTGCGCGCGCGACCCTCAGCAGTGGCGTTATCGGCAATCGGGTCTGCCTCGCCACGCCCATCGGCTTGAACACTGCCCGACGCGCCCGACTCCTTGAGGATGGCGGCCACCGCCTCGGCTCGGCGCTTGGACAGCGCCAAGTTCGCGGCATCCGCGCCCTGACTGTCGGAGTAACCCACGATCTGCACGCTGCGGCTGCCCACGTCCTTGGCAAGACGGCGCAGGCTGGCATTGGCCTCAGTGGTCAGGGTGGCGCGACCGCTGGAGAACGCACTGCCGGCCAAGGTGTACACAGTGGCGGCCCCGAGCTGGCGCGATGGCGGCAGCGGTGCATCGGCGGCCATGGCCTCGGCCACCATCGAGCTGGCCAGATCCGCCTCTTGGCGTGCCAATTCGGCTTCGCGGGTGCGGCTGGCGGCCAAACGACGCGCTTGGGCGGCTTCGGCTTGCGCCTGCTCCGCTAGGGCGAAGGTTTCAGCGCGTGCCGTGCGCTCCATTTCAGCCTCTTCGGTCAGGCGCGCCGCTTCTTCTTGGCGGGCCAGGTTCTGTGTGCGCAGGCGCTCGGCCTCGCGACGGGCGCTGTCCGCTTCACGGCGGCTGGCGTCAATCAGGATCTGATCGCGTTCGCGGTCGAGAGACGCCGACTGCCTGGCCAAAGCATCGGCCTGCGCGGCAGCGCTTGCTGCACGCACGCGTTGCTCGGCGATGTACAGGGCGGCGGGACGCTGCTTGCTCTTGGCGAGGCCCAAGGCTTCCACGGCCTGTGCGGCGCGCAGGCGCTCAACATCCCCCATGCCGGCCAGTTGGTCGTCGGCGTCGAGTTGAGCCAGTTCAGCCTGCAGGCGCGCAACATCAGGGTCGACCGCATCGGCGGCATGCGCGACGGGAAGGGCCAACAGCAAGGCCAGTACAAAGGTATGGCGCATGGTCAGTCTCCTTGGATCAGAACGCGACGGCGAAGCTCGGCATTGCGGGCTCCCTTGGAATCCACTTCCGCCTCAAGCATGGCCCGACGCGCCTCGGCGGCGGCGTACTGCGCCGCAGCATCGGCCTGCTGGGCGAGGCTGAGGGCCTCCTCGTTGCGCCCGCGGTTGGCCGCGTCGCGCGCAGCATTCAATCGCGTGCGTGCTTCAGACAGCGCCTGCTGGGCGGGGCCGCGCGGGGTCAAGGCATCGGCAGAGCGAACAGAACGATCCGCCGCATCCAGCTGGGCGGTCGGGGGCGGGACGCTGGCACAGCCGGCCAGCAGAGCCGAAGCGAGAAGCCCGGCGCACAGGCCGGAACAAGTTTGGGATTTCATGAGGTCCTGAATCGCTTTTGGGGGTGGAACGCGGCTATTCTCGAAACCCTCTGCCGGTAACGCAACGCCTTTGAGGAGCCTACACCTATGGACATCGGCTATTTCCTGAAGCTGATGACGGAGAAAAACGCCTCCGACATGTTCCTAACCACCGGGGCGCCGGTGTACATCAAGGTGGAGGGCAAACTTTACCCCTTGGGCAATACCGGTCTTCCTGCCGGCATGGTGAAGAAAATCGCCTACTCGCTGATGGACGAAGGCCAAGTGCCGCAGTTCGAGCGCGATCTTGAGTACAACATGGCCATCGCCGTGAAGGACGCTGGGCGCTTCCGCGTCAACGTGTTCAAGCAGCGCGGCGAAGTGGGCATGGTCATTCGCGCCATCAAGAGCACGGTGCCCTCACTCGAGCAGCTGCAACTGCCTCCGGTGCTCAAAGACATCATCATGGAGCCGCGCGGGCTTGTGTTGGTGGTCGGCTCGACCGGTTCGGGCAAGTCCACCGCCCTCGCCTCGATGATTGACTACCGCAACACCAATTCGACCGGGCACATCCTCACCATCGAGGACCCGATCGAGTTCCTGCACACGCACAAGAAATCGATCGTCAACCAGCGCGAAGTCGGCCTCGACACCCACGCGTTCCACAGCGCGCTGAAGAACGCAATGCGCGAGGCGCCCGACGTCATTCTGATCGGCGAAATCTTGGATTCCGTCACGATGGAATCCTCCATCGCGTTCGCGGAAACCGGCCATCTGTGCTTGGCCACGCTGCACTCGAATAACGCCGACCAAACGCTGGAGCGCATCCTCAACTTCTTCCCGGAGTCGGCGCACAAAAACATCCTGATGAACCTGTCCTTGAACTTGAAGGCGGTCATCTCGCTGCGTTTGGTGATCGGCAAGGACGGCAAGCGCTTGCCGGCCACCGAGATCCTCGTGAACACGCCCATGATTCGCGACCTGATCCGCCGCGGTCAGGTACACGAAGTCAAAGAGGCGATGGAAAAATCGCTGCAGGAAGGCATGCACACCTTCGACCAGTCGCTGTTCAAGCTCTACAAGGACGGCAAGATCGACTTGGAAGAAGCCCTGCGCAAAGCCGATTCGCGCGATGGTTTGGCCTTGCGCATCCGCCTGTCGGAAGGCGCCACGGGCGAGCACGATCCTTACGCCGATGTGTTCGGCGGTGCAGGCGGCGCCTTCGGCTAAGCCGGAGGCGGTGCGTCGGGCTGCGCCTCAGGCGCAGCCTTCTGGAAGGCATCAAGCGCCAGACACGCCGCATCAATGCGGCGCACGGTCGGAAATGGCGCCAGATCCAAACCGAAACGCCGAGCGTTGTACAACTGCGGCACCAACAGACAATCGGCCATGCCTGGCTGATCGCCTTCGCAGAAATCGCCAGTCGTCGAGTTCTCAGCCAGCAGCGCTTCGAGAGCTTGGAAACCCAGCCCCAGCCAATGCCGCACCCAAGCCTCGCGCTGTTCGGGCGTGGCCTTGAACTCGCGTTCCAGATACTGAAGTACGCGCAGATTGCCCAGCGGATGGGTGTCGCAGGCAATCAACTGCGCCATACCGCGCACGCGGGCACGATCGCGAGCCAACGAAGGCAGCAGTGGCTTGTCGGCAAAGGTTTCATCGAGATACTCGATGATCGCCATCGACTGCCGAATCAGGCGCTGCCCATGCTGCAAGGTGGGAACGAGGCCCTGCGGATTGACCTTGCGGAAGGCCACACCGTGTTGCTCACCACCATCGCGCACTAGGTGAACGGGCGTGAGCTGGTAATCCAATCCCTTCAGATTGAGCGCAATGCGCACACGGTAGGCCGCGCTGGAGCGCCAGTACGAGTAGAGCCGCAAACCGCCACTGACCATCGCACCTCACTCCCGCGCCGTATGGATATTCCGTCGCTGCTTCGCCAAATCGTCAAGCTTGGCGGGTCATTACCTGTTCGATCGCGCCGAAAATGCTGGCGCCGTCGCGATCCAGCACTTCAATACGCACAGTATCTCCGAACGACATGAAGGGCGTGGAAGGCTTGCCATCGCGCAAGGTTTCGATGGTGCGCTGCTCGGCAAAGCAGCTCGCCCCACGATCCGTGCTCTGATTGGCCACGGTGCCCGAACCCACGATGGTGCCGGCGCTCAGAGGGCGTGTTTTCGCCGCATGCGCGATCAATTGCGCAAAGCTGAACTGCATGTCCTCGCCGGCTTCCGGCGCACCAAACCACTGGCCGTTGATGTGCGTCAGCAAGGGGCGATGCAGCTTGCTGTCCTTCCACGAATCACCCAACTCATCGGGTGTCACGAATACCGGCGAAAGTGCACTGCGTGGCTTGCTTTGCAGAAAACCGAAGCCCTTTGCGAGCTCATTGGGAATGAGGTTGCGAAGGCTGACGTCATTCACCAAGCCGATGAGCTGGATGTGCTCGGCGGCCGCGTCGGGCGACACACCATGCGGCACATCGTCGGTGACGATGACGATCTCGGCTTCAAGGTCGATGCCGTAGGCCTCATCACGCACCAACACGGGATCGCGCGGACCATAGAAGCCGGCGCTCACGGCTTGGTACATCAGCGGATCGCTGTAGAAGCTCTCGGGCACTTCGGCGCCGCGCGCGCGGCGCACGCGCTCCACATGCGGCAAATAAGCCGAACCATCGACAAATTCATACGCCCGCGGCAGCGGCGCCGCCAGAGCTTTCATATCGACAGCAAACACGTCGAAGCCATCAATCGTCTGCGCAGTAGAAGCATTCAGCGCTTCCGAAATGCCGTTCAAGCGCGGTGCGGCGCTGCCCCAATCTTCCAGAGCACGCTGCAGAGTGGGCGCGATGTGCGGCACGCGGACGGCGCGCGTGAGATCGCGCGAGACAACGATGAGCGTGCCGTCGCGACCGCCTTCCTTGAGACTGCCAAGTTTCATGAGTGTGTCCTGTGTTCTTGCGCGCGATCAGCGGCGGGAAGGGTCGAAGTTCTTTTTCAGGCCTGACCAGCAGGTTTGGTAGTCACGCTGGCGATGAGCCGCCTCAACCGCCTGCCCTGTCGGGCGCAGCACCATGCGCGACTCGAACATGAAGGCCATCGTGTCACGGATGTAATGCGGCTTTGAGGTATCGGCCAAGCTGCCCTTCTCGAAGGTTTCAGCATCGGGCCCGTGCCCGGTAAAGCTGTTATGCAGCGAAGCGCCGCCCGGCGCGAAACCATCTGCCTTTGCGTCGTAGGCACCATGAATCAGGCCCATGAACTCGCTGGCCACATTGCGATGGAACCACGGCGGGCGGAAGGTGTTTTCCATGGCCAGAATGCGCGGCGGAAAAATCACGAAATCCATGTTGCCCACGCCCGGCGTGTCGCTGGGCGAGGTGAGCACCAGAAAGATGCTTGGATCTGGATGGTCGTAGCTGATGGAGCCAATCGTGTTGAAGCGACGCAAGTCGTACTTGCAAGGCGCGTAGTTGCCATGCCACGCCACCACATCCAGAGGCGAGTGGCCGATGGCGGCGCGCCACAGGCGACCTTGGAACTTGGTGAGCAACTCGAATTGCCCTTCGACTTCTTCATACGCCGCAACGGGCGACAGAAAATCACGCGGATTCGCCAGCCCATTGCTGCCAATCGGCCCCAGATCGGCTAAGCGCAGCATGGCGCCGAAATTCTCACAGACGTAGCCACGCGCTTCGCCATCCAGCAGATCGACAGCGAAGCGAATACCGCGCGGAATGAGCGCGATTTCTTGCGGCTCGATCTCGATGACGCCGAACTCGGTGCGCAAGCGCAGTCGGCCCTGCTGCGGAACAATCAGCATCTCGCCATCGGCGTTGTAGAAGTAACGGCCAGCCATCGAGCGATTCGCGGCATACAGGTGAATGCCGATGCCCGTGCCCGCTTCCGGCGCACCGTTACCCGCCATCGTGAACAGGCCGTCGATGAAGTCTGTCGGCTCGGCGGGAATCGGGTGCGGATTCCAACGCATCTGGTCAGGGCTGGGCAGGCCACTGAAGTCGCTATGGAACGCGCCCGTGGGAAGCACTTCAAACGGCCCGTGCATGGCCGCTGGGCGAATGCGATAAAGCCAGCTGCGGCGGTTCTGATGGCGCGGCGCAGTGAATGCCGTGCCGGAGAGCTGCTCGGCGTAAAGGCCGTAGGGGCAGACCTGCGGCGAGTTGCGACCCTCGGGCAGTGCACCTTCGAGAGCTTCCGTCGCAAATTCGTTTCCAAAGCCGGATTGATACTTCAGCACAGCGCAAATCCTCCTCGAAAAGTCAGCACGCTGCCCCAAGGGCAGCCCAAGGCTTAGAGCACGCCGCGACGCATCTGGTCGCGCTCGATGCTTTCGAACAAGGCTTGGAAATTGCCTTCGCCGAAGCCCTCGTTGCCCTTGCGCTGGATGATCTCGAAGAAGATCGGGCCAATCGCGTTCTGCGTGAAAATCTGCAGAAGCCGACGCTGTTTGGTTTCCGGATCGGCGTCGATCAGGATCTTGTTTTCCTTCAAGCGCGCCAAATCTTCACCGTGACCGGGAATGCGCACATCCACGACGTCGTAGTAGGTCTCGGGCGTGTTCAAGAACTGCATTCCCTGCGCACGCATGGCCTCGATGGTGGTGTAGATGTCGTCGGTGAAGCAGGCGATGTGCTGAATGCCCTCGCCTTGATACTCGTTGAGGTATTCGTTGATCTGCGACTTCGGATCGCTCGACTCATTGAGCGGAATGCGCACGATACCGTCCGGCGCCGTCATCGCCTTCGACACGAGACCCGTCTTCAAGCCCTTGATGTCGAAGTAGCGAATCTCGCGGAAGTTGAACAACTTCTCGTAGTAGTCCGACCACTTCTGCATGTTCCCGAAGAACAGGTTGTGCGTGAGGTGGTCGATGAAGGTCAGACCGAAACCAGCGGGATTCTGGTCGACGCCGGGAATCGCAATGAAATCGCGATAGATGTCATCGATGCTGGCGTAGTTATCCACCAAATACAGCATGCAGCCGCCGATGCCTTGGATCACCGGGCGCTCAATGGCTTTCGTGCCCTCGCGGCTGACGTGTTCGCCACCGGCGGCCAGTGCAGCGCTTTGGACTTCCAACGCAGGCGTCTTGAAGCGAATCGCGAAACCGCAGGCGCAAGGGCCGTGCGCTTTGGCGAAGTCGGCCGCAAAGCTGTCGGGGTCTTCGTTGAGCAGGAAGTGCACCCCGCCCTGCTTGAACAGGGTGATGGGGCGGCTCTTGTGCTTGCGCACAGCCGTAAAGCCCATCGAGCGGAAGTACTCGCGAAGGGCCTCGGCCTTGCCGGCCGGTGCAGCGAACTCAACGAACTCAAAGCCATCAATACCCATGGGGTTCTCGAACGTGGTCACGTTCATTCCAAGGTTGGGTGTGGCCGTTGCAGCGGTGGCGTTCATGGCATGCTCCGATCAGGAAGGCGGGGGCTTAGCGACTGAGCCTCCGTTATAGTTTCAATTGAAACCAAGCGCAACTTTTGCGGCATTGCACCATCCATGCTCGATCTCGAACGCTTCCTGCCCTACCGGCTCTCCGTGCTGTCCAATCGCATCAGTGCCGACATTGCCAAGCTGTACGACACCCGCTTCGGGCTTTCCATTCCCGAATGGCGCGTGATTGCCGTGCTCGCCAAACGGCCCGGACTTTCAGCCACCGAGGTGGCGCAACGCACAGCCATGGACAAGGTGGCCGTGAGCCGCGCGGTGTCCTCCCTGCTCGACGACGGGCGCATTCAGCGCGACACCGACGGCGACGACCGCCGCAAGAGCGTACTCCGACTGAGCGAGGCTGGCCGGGCGGTGTACGACGAGGTGGCCCCGAAGGCCCTGGCTTATGAGCAGAAGCTCTTGGACACCTTGCGGCCAGAGGAGCGCCAAGCCCTAGACCGCCTGCTCGCGCGCATGGAACAAGTCACCGAGAACCTTGGCGGGGCATGATTCGGCTCACTGAGTAGACCTCGCAAAAAAACGGCCCGGGATCACCGGGCCGTTTCTTTTTGTCCATGCTTCAAGCGGCTTACTTCACGCCGTGCATCAGCTTGTTGATCAGCGGCGCCGCAAGGAAGAACAGCACCGCGATGATGATGCCCAGCCAGAACATCTGGTTGAACACGTCGCCGTATTGCGCCAAAGAACCTGCGGCTTCATGCCCACTGCCGCCGCCGGACGCGATGGCTGCAATGCGACCGGCCACGAAGTTCGCCATCGCAATCGACAGGAACCAGCCGCCCATCGCCAAGCCGGTCTCATGCGGACGCGCCAGCTTGGTGACCATGGCCAGACCAATCGGCGAGAGGCAGAGCTCGCCCATCGTGTGAATCAGATAGGTCAGCGTGAGCCAGATCCAGCTGATCTTGCCGTCGTCGCCGACAAAGCTGTTGATCGCGAGAACCAGCACATAGAAACCCACCGCTGCGCCTGCAAGGCCGTAAGCAAACTTGCGCGGGATGGAGGGGTTCCAATCGGCCTTGTCCAGCTTGACCCACAGCGTGGCAAACAAGGGCGCGAGCATGATGATGAAAATCGGGTTGACCGACTGGAAGATTTCGAAGGTAGGCGTCCAGCCGAAGATCGACACATCCGGCATGCGCACGTAGTCCTGCGCGAGGAAGTTCAACGAAGAACCCGCCTGCTCAAACAAGGCCCAGAACAAAATGTTGGCGCCGAACAGGATGAGCATGGCGATGTAGCGATGCAGCTGCTCCTTCGAACCACTCGAGAAGCCGCTCCACACGAAGTAGGCGACCAAGCCCAGCATCATGGCGATCAGCAAGCCGCCCAGCACGTCGCTCTTGCTGAGCAGGAAGTACACCGGCACCACGAGGATCAGCGCAAAAATCAGCACCTGCACGATCGGGCCGTAGCCCTTCTTGCCTTCCGGAGCCGTGCCGACATGGCCCAACCAGCTCTTCAGGGCTTGGAACACCACCAGACCAAGAATCATGCCGATGCCGGCGGTGAAGAAGCCCCAGCGATAGCCGAATTGCTGACCGATGATCGAGGCACACACGATGGGCGCAACCAGCGCGCCGGCGTTGATGCCCATGTAGAAGATGGTGAAGCCGGAATCGCGTCGGGCATCGCCGGGCGCGTAAAGCTTACCGACCATGGTGGAGATGTTCGGCTTGAACATGCCGTTGCCCACCACGATGACCGCAAGGCCAATCAAGAACGTGGTCAGATCGGGCGCCATCAGCATGAACATGCCGACGGACATCAGTGCGCCGCCCAACATGATGGAGCGCTGATAACCCAAAATTCGGTCAGCCACGTAACCGCCGGCGATGCCGGTCATGTAGACCATGGCGGTGTAGCCGCCGAAGGTCAGGCTGGCTTGCGCACGGGCACCGTCGCCCAAATGCGCGAAGAACGCTGCCGCCACATGCACCGCCAACATGGCGCGCATGCCGTAGTACATGAAGCGTTCCCAGAACTCCGAACCGAAGAGGTTCCAGAGCGCCTTGGGATGGCCAAGGATCTCGCCGGCAGGCGGCGGATTGAATGCCGCGTTGTCGTTATGTGTTGCGCCGCTCATGCGGTCTCCCCCTGATGAACAAAAGAACCGGAGGCACGCAGCGCCCGGGGCCGCGAATGTGTACCCCGTGTGAAAGCGGACGTCAAACCCTACGTGTGCTGCAGCGCAGCCAAAAAGCAGAAAAGCCGCACCTTTCGGGGCGGCTTTTCTGTTCAACGCATGAGGCTAAGGCTCATCCCAACGGTCAGCCCGCCGGGTAGACGTAGCTCGCACCAGGGCCGAGCGGCAAGCCGAGGCTCCAGTACAGCAGCAGGAAGGCGCTCCAGATGATCAGGAAGGTGACGGTGAAGGGAAGCATCATTGCCACCACCGTGCCGATGCCGGTGTTCTTGACGTAGCGCTGGCAGAACACGACGACCAGCGGGAAGTACGGCATCAGCGGCGTAATGATGTTCGAGCTGGAATCGCCGACGCGGTAGGCGGCCTGGGTGAGATCCGGCGAGAGCCCGAGCTGCATCAGCATCGGCACGAAAATCGGCGCCAGCAAGGTCCACTTCGCGGAGGCCGAGCCGATGACCAGGTTGACCGACGTGGTCAGCAAGATGATGCCGATAATGGTCACACCCGCCGGCAACGCCGCGGCCTTGAGCACCTGCGCGCCTTCCAGCGCCAGCAGCACGCCGAGGTTGGACTGGCTGAAGGCGGCGATGAACTGCGCGCAGAAGAACACCAGCACGAGGTAGTAGCCCATGCCGGTCATCGCCTTGCTCATGCCGGCGATGACGTCGCGGTGCGTCTTCACCGTGCCGGCCATGATGCCGTAGACCACGCCCGGCACGAGGAACAGGATGAAGATCAGCGGGACGATCGAGCGCATCAGCGGTGCATCGGTCGACTCCAGCCCCCCGTCGGTGGGCGAGCGCCAAGCCGAGCTTTCCGGGATTGCAGTGAGAGCGAGCAGCGCGAGGCCGAGGAGCATGCTCACGAGTGCCGCCCACATGGCCGAACGCTCGGTTGTCGACAGCGGCTGGAAGGCTTCGATGGCCCCGGTGTCACCGTCGATCGGCGCGGTGCGCTTCAGGCGCGGCTCGACCAGCAGGTCGGTGAGCGCCCAGACCATCGCAATCACCAGGCCCGACGAGGCGAAGGTGAACCACAGGTTGTTCGCCGAGCTGACCTGGTGCGCCGGATCGAGGATCTGCGCGGCCGCCATGGTGATGTTGGCCAGCATCGGATCGAGACTGGTCGGCAGGAAGAATGTGGCGCTGTACGCACCCGAGACGGACGCGAAGGCCGCGGCTATGCCGGCCAGCGGATGGCGACCCGCGGCGTAGAAGATGACGCCCGCCAGCGGGATCACCAGCACGTAGCCGGCGTCCACCGCGTAATGGGAAAGGATGGCGACGAAGGCCACCATCGGGGTCATCAGCGACTTCACCGTGACCGCCATCAACGCACGGAGAACGGCGTTGATGAAGCCGGTGTGCTCGGCGATGCCGAGGCCGAGCATTGAGACCAGCACCACGCCCAGCGGAGGGAAGTTCACGAACGCGTTGACCATGTTCGACAGAAAGGCCACGAGGGCATCTGCGCCGAGCAGGTTGTTGATGACCAAGGGCGCGTCGGTGCGCGGGTCGAGCACCTCCCAGTTGATGCCCGAGAGCGCCCAGCTCAACCCGAAGACCACCAGCATCAGCAGGATGAACAGCAGGGCCGGATCAGGCAGCTTGTTGCCGACCTTTTCGACCACATCAAGAAAGCGCATCAGCGCGCCACGCGGCGCGGGAAGGGTATCGGCTGGCGTGGACACAGGCACTCCGGGAGTTAAATAGCCTCGGAATGTGGCGGCGGCGCCGTGGTCGTTTTGTGAAATGAAGCCCTAAGCCGCCCCAAATCAGCAGAAAACCCTTAGCCCGCCCCCAGCTCCGTGCGCACGTCGAACAGCTCAGGGAAGAACGTGAGCTCGAGCGCCTGCTTGAGGAAACCCACGCCCGAGCTACCGCCGGTGCCGCGCTTGTAGCCAATGATGCGTTCGACCGTCTTCATATGCCGGAAGCGCCACAGCTGGAAGTTCACCTCCAAGTCCACCAACGATTCGCAAAGGTGGTAGGCGTCCCAGTTCGCCGCAGCGTCGGCGTAGATGCGGGTCAGCACAGGCACCAACTCCGGCGAGCGCACATGGGCCGCGCGCACATCGCGGTTCAACAGCGTCTGCGGCACGGCATGACCTCGGCGCGCCAAGAAGCGAAGCGCTTCGTCGTACAGACTCGGGGCGTCGTACACGGCCGCAAGCTCGGCGTGCTCCGCGGGCTCATGCGCAAACACGGCCAGCATGTCGGCATTCTTGTTGCCCAAGAGGAATTCGATCTTCCGGTACTGCAAGGATTGGAAGCCCGAGGATGGTCCGAGCGATGGGCGAAACACCGCGTATTCCGTAGGCGTGAGTGTTTCCAACACACTCCATTGCTCAACCAGTTGCTTCTGCACGTGCTTCACGCGCGCCAACATTTTCAGTGCTTGGTCCAAACGATCATGGCGCAAGGCCACCGCCGTTGCGCTCAACTCGGAAATGACCAGCTTCATCCACAGCTCTGAGGTCTGGTGCTGAATGATGAAGAGCAGCTCGTCCAGGTTATCGGTGCCACTGCGTGGCTGCTGGGCTGACAAAAGCACGTCCAGGCGCAAATAGCCGGAGTAGCTGAGGCGATCGCGGAGATCGGTGGTGATGCCCTGTTCAAGGGCGCGCTGGTGCGAGGACATGGGGAAGGACCAGAAGGGACACGCAGAGTCTAGGGCTTGCCGCGCGTAATGCGCGCGGCATCCAGAGCAAGAAGCAAAAAAGCAGCCAGAACAGGTGAGACATCCCCTTGCCGCATGCCTGCTGCCCTGCTATCAAGCAGTTCCCCGGCAGTGGGAGCGGAACAGATGCGCACGGTAGCCAAGTTCGAAATCGACTACGTCCAGTTTCTTGGTGAAGACGGCCGATTGATTCGTGAAGACCTTCCGGAGTTTGCACAAGACCCGAAGGCGCTCGTTGCACTCTTCAAGCAGATGTTGCTGGTGCGCTCGTTCGACACCAAAGCTGTTGCGCTGCAGCGCACTGGAAAGCTAGGCACGTACGCCAGCTGTTTGGGCCATGAAGCCACACACATCGGCATTGGTAGCGCGATGCAGCTGGACGATGTTCTGGCGCCGAGTTATCGCGAGTACGGTGCGCAATTCGTTCGCGGGGTAAAGCCGCGCGAGGTGCTGCTGTACTGGGGTGGCGATGAGCGCGGTAGCAACTTCTCGGGCCCCGCTCATGACTATCCGTGGTGCGTGCCGATTGGCACGCAATGCCTGCATGCGGCCGGCGCCGCCTTAGCGTTCAAGTTGCGGGGAGAACCGCGCGTGGCCGTCGCAATGGTGGGCGATGGCGGATCGTCGAAATCCGACACCTACGCCGCGATCAATTCTGCCGGTGCTTACAGCCTTCCGTTTGTGCTGTGCATCATCAACAACCAATGGGCTATCTCGGTGCCGCGCAAGTCGCAAACGGGCGCACGCACTCTGGCGCAAAAGGGCATCGCCGGCGGATTAGACAGCGTGCAAGTGGATGGCAATGACCTGATCGCGGTGCGTGCTGCAATGGACCATGCGCTGAAACGCGCGCGTGCCGGACACGGCGGCAGTGTTCTGGAGTTTGTGACCTATCGACTGGCGGATCACACCACGGCTGACGATGCCCGCCGCTATCGCCCGGATGAAGAAGTAAAGGCCGCTTGGACGCGTGAGCCCCTCGTTCGGCTTCGCACCTATCTGACCTCGCTGGGCGTATGGAGCGAGGCCGAAGAGTTGGCTTGGCGCGAAGTCTGTAACCAGCGCGTCGATGACGAGGTCAATGCCTATCTCGAAACACCGCCGCCACCAGTGACTGCGATGTTTGATTACCTCTACGAGACCTTGCCGCTTGATCTTGCGGCGCAGCGCGAAGACGCGATTGATTGGGAGGGCCGCTAATGGCCGCAATGACCCTCATCGAAGCGATCACGCAGGCACTGGCTTACGAAATGCAGGCCGATCCGGCCGTGCTCGTACTCGGCGAAGATGTGGGCGTGAATGGCGGCGTGTTTCGCGCCACGGCAGGTCTGCAACAACGTTTCGGTGATCAGCGCGTGCTCGATACGCCACTCGACGAAACCACCATCGCCGGCCTCTCCGTGGGCTTGGCCACGCAAGGCATGAAGCCAGTGGCCGAAGTGCAGTTCGATGGCTTTGTGTACCCCATGCTCGACCACCTGATTTGCCACGCTGCACGCTTCCGCAATCGCACGCGTGGGCGGCTGACCTGCCCAATGGTGCTGCGCGTTCCTTGGGGCGGTGGCATTCGTGCACCCGAGCACCATTCGGAAGCCAACGAGGCCATGTTCACCAATGTGCCCGGCTTGCGCGTGGTGATGCCTTCGTCGCCGCAGCGCGCTTACGGCCTGTTGTTGGCCGCCATTCGCGACCCCGACCCCGTCGTGTACATGGAGCCCAAGCGCATCTATCGCCAGTACAAGGAAGAGGTGCCGGACGACGGCGAAGCCCTGCCACTCGATGTGTGTTTTCTTTTGCGCGATGGCAGTGATGTCACCCTCGTCACTTGGGGCGCCCAAGTGAAAGAGACTCTGGAAGCCGCCGAAAAGCTGGCCGCGCAAGGCATTAGCGCCGAAGTGATTGATGTGGCCACCCTCAAGCCGCTCGACTTCGACACCATCCACGAATCGGTGCGCAAAACCGGACGCTGCGTGATCGTGCATGAGGCATGCCGTACAGCAGGCTTCGGCGCTGAGATTGCGGCGCGTCTTGCCGAACATGCCATGTTCGACCTTGTCGCCCCTGTCGAGCGCGTGACCGGTTACGACGTGCCCATTCCCTTGTTCCGCCTCGAAATGAAGTACCTGCCTTCGGTCGAAAAGATCGTCGCCGCTGTCCAGCGCACGCTGGCGGCCTCCTAACGTCCGGAGCACCTCATGAGCACCACCCATGTGTTCACCCTTCCCGATTTGGGCGAAGGCCTGCCTGATGCCGAAATCGTGGAATGGCATGTGGCCATCGGCCAAGTGGTTCGGCTCGACGAACCGCTCATTTCAATGGAAACGGCGAAGGCCGTGGTTGAGGTTCCTGCGCCATGCTCGGGCACCTTGCTTCGCATCGCAGGCAAAGCTGGCGACGTGATTGCAACCGGCACGTGGCTTGCCGAATTCGCCATTGATCCTTCGCTTCCGCAGCGCGCAGCGGGCCACGACACCGGCCACGGCCATGCACCGGTCGCCTCCGCACCCACGCCCACCGATGTCTTGGTGCCGCGCATCCCCACGCTGACGGTTGATGACTTGGCATCACCGCATGACATGCCCGAAGGCATCACGCCCGCGTTCGGCAGTGGTTTCGAAGATGCACCCGTCGCCGCCCCTGCAACTCGCGATGATGCAGGCACGGTGGTTGGTGCCATGCAGGTGTCTGACCAAGTGCGTAGCGAGAGTTGGGTGGCCGTGGGTGGTGTCAAAGCCATGCCTGCTGTGCGCGCACTCGCGAAGAAGCTGGGCGTTGACCTCTCCCGTGTTTCGCCCAGCGGCACGGATGGCGTGGTCACCTTGGCTGATGTGAAGCGTGCCGCGGAACGCGGTGATGCACAGGGCCTAGCGCCCGCACGACCAGCGATGAGCGCTCCGATCCGCAGTGAGGCCCCCGCGTCGTCCTCGGCGCCGATGGCACGTGCTGCAGCAGCCAATGATGTGGAGCGCGGCGCCGACGCCAGCTTCGACACCGATGCACCGATTCGCGGCGTGCGCCGCAACATGCTGCGCAGCATGAGTGCCGCGCATGCGGAAGTCGTGCCCACTACCTTGATGGACGATGCGGATCTGCATGCTTGGGCACCCGGCGAAGACATCACGGTGCGCTTAGTGCGCGCACTGGTTCGTGCCAGCGAGGTCGAGCCTGCGATGAATGCGTGGCTCAACGCAAAAGAAGGCACCCTGCGTCGTCATGCGCGCGTGGATGTTGGCATCGCCATCGACCACGCCGACGGACTTTTTGTCGCGAACCTGCGCAATGCCGATGGCATGGATGCCAGCGCTATGCGCGCCGGAATCACCCAATTGCGCGATGGCTTGAACACGCGCTCACTACCGCCCGAGCAGCTCTCGGGCTACACCATCATGCTCAGCAACTTCGGCAAGTTCGCGGGCAAGTACGCCACGCCAGTCGTGGTGCCGCCTTGCGTGTGCATCGTTGCGGCGGGCCGGCTGTATCACGCCGCTGTTCCCGTGCTAGGTGGCATCGAAACGCATCGGCTGATGCCGCTTTCGCTCACCTTCGACCATCGTGCGGCGACAGGTGGCGAAGCGGCGCGGTTCTTGAAGGCCTTGATCGATGATTTGCAGAGGGCGCGCTAGCGCTGCTTCATTCAGGACGCGGCGCTACCGCTGCGCCGCCGCCAAAACCAGGCCACGAAAAGCACGAGCAGGAAGCCCTTGTAGGCGACCAGAGCGGCGGCAATCTGGCGAATGATGGGGTGGTGACCGGCGGGCTCGTACTGCAGGCCGGCCCACATACCCGCCGCTGCCAGCGCGACGGCACCCGCAATGGCGGCGATATCAAACGCACGCGCCGTTGCGAAGCGCGCTGGCGCAGTCCGCCAGTACACCCACGCAAGAACAGCGAACCAAGGGGCGAGGAGCAATATAGCGAGGGCATTCATCAGTCAGCACTGCTCGACTTCATGAACTCGCTGAGCCGTCGAATCATCTGATCCGCTTTCGCTGCATCAGCCTCACATTCCGTTTGATCCGCATAGTCTCGGGACACGCCGAAAGACGCTGGACTGGATGAAACATGGGAATTGCAAAGCTCAAAGTACCAAGCACCAGTGTCGCGCTTGCGGTACTCCCACCGAAGATCATGCATTCCGTGCTTTTCTAGGATTGATTTTTGCTCTGCCGCTGACTTTGCGTTTGAAAACGCAGCACTCCGCAACAGCTCTTCACCAGTTGCAGTTCTTAACTTGTAGAACATTGCTGGGCCTTCGCGGAACATCAGAAACTCAGCAGGCGGCTTCTCTCTTTTTGCTTTCGGCCTCGGCGCCTCGACCATCGCCGCTGTCAGCGGCCGCAAGCCCACCGCCGCGCGCAAATCGCGCAGTAGCGGCGTGGCAATGGCGCGTGCTTTGCTCGCACCTTCTTGCAGGGTAGCTTCAATCTCAGCGGGCTTAGCCATCAGCGACTCATACTTCTCGCGCATCGGCGCAAGTTGCCCTTCGAGCAACTCAAACAAAGCCTGCTTAGCTTCGCCCCAAGCCAAACCGCCGCTCAGCGCGGCATGCATTTCCGCGGCTTGCGCTTCGCTCGCAAAGGCGCGATAGAGCGTGAACAGATGGCTGGCATCCGGGTCTTTGGCTTCGCCGGGAGCGCGCGAGTCGGTCACGATGCTGGCGATCAGCTTCTTCAGCTG
>JAIXVL010000039.1 GCA_027483045.1 Lysobacteraceae bacterium | reverse complement strand
GCAGCCCTACCCGAATGCTGCAAGTCTCGATCTCAACAGCACCCTGAAGGCGCAGCGCGATGAGCGCCTGAAGAAGATTCTTGCCGACGTGCAGAACCCCACGGCAGAGCAGCAAGTCGAAGCTGGGCGTCAGGCCGATTTCGAAACGGCCGTGGCCATGACCAAGCTTGCGGAAGGCTTCTACACCGGCTTGGGGATGCCTGCACTTCCCGAAAGCTTCTACACCCAATCGCAACTGCTACGTCCGCGCGACCGCAACGTGGTGTGTCACGCCAGCGCTTGGCAGATGAACCCGACTGCCTCTGACGTGCGCATCAAGATGTGCATTGAGCCAAACGAGGAAGAGCTCACCACCATCTACCATGAGCTTGGGCACATCTATTACTACTTGGCGTACAAGGATCAGCCGCTGTCGTTCCAGACCGGTGCGCACGACGGATTCCACGAGGCCATCGGCGACACCATCGTTCTTTCGATGACGCCGCAGTATTTGGCTTCGGTTGGATTGGTGGCGAACCAGCCGGTCAGCCGTGAATCGACCATCAACGACCAAATGCGTATGGCCTTGGCCAAAGTCGCGTTCATGCCCTTTGGCCTGCTGATCGATCGCTGGCGCTGGGGTGTGTTTGATGGCTCGATTACGCCCGAGCGCTACAACGCGGCATGGTGGGAGCTGAAAGCCAAGTACCAAGGCGTGGGCCCCGCCACACCTCGCGGCGAAGAGTTCTTCGATGCGGGTGCCAAGTACCACGTGCCGGGCAATACGCCTTACACGCGCTACTTCCTGTCGCACGTGCTGCAGTTCCAGTTTTACAAAGCGCTGTGCGATGCCTCGGGCTTCAAGGGGCCGCTGTACGAGTGCAGCTTTGCCGGAAACCCGGAAGCAGGCCGCCGTTACTGGGCCATGCTGCAGAAGGGTGCGAGCCAGCCTTGGCCGCAAACGCTGCGCGAGCTGACCGGCGGCGAACAGATGGATGCCTCTGCTGTACTGGAGTACTTCGCACCGCTGCAAACCTGGTTGAAGGAGCAGAATCGGGGCAAGAGCTGCGGCTGGCCTGCGGAGTAACGGAAGCTTCCGAGGGAGCGCTGGCTTCGCGCCAGCCTCCCTGACTCGACTCGACCTAACCGGCCAGCAAAGCGCCTTTCTTTCGCGCTACGGCGTTACCCACGACCCAGAGGCCGTAAGCGCTGGCGCTTAGCACCAATGCGGCGAGCGCCAAGTGCATTGGCGATGCCGCAAGAAATGGTGAGAGCAAGCCGGCGACACCGGCCTGAAACATCAAGGAAAGAAACGCCTGCATCGACGAGGCGCTACCGCGCTGCGTGGGATAGAGATCCAACATCTGGATCATCAATTGCGGGAACACCAAGGCAACACCAAACGACACCACAATCAGTGGCAGCACTGCCCACGGAAACAGAAACACAGGCGCCAAGCCGGCATAAGCCACATTGAGCACCACGCCTGCCAGGCTGAACATGAAACCCGCGCGCACCATGCTGTGCGCCGAGAACCGCCCTGCCCCTCGCCCGGTGGCAAAGGCGCCCAACATCATTCCGCTGATCACCGGCGCGAAGAACCAGCCAAATTGCTGCTCGTTCAGGCCAAGGTGTTGCATCACGAACACCGGCGCTGAGCTGATGTAGAGGAACAGCGCAGCAAAATTCAAAGTGGTGACCACAACCAGCCAAACAAAGCGCCGATGCTGCAACATGGCCCAGTAGTTGCCGATGAGCAGGCGGGCATTCAAAGGCAAGCGTCGCTCTTCTGGGTGCGTTTCGGGCAAGGCCAAAAAGGTTAAGAGCCATAGCGCAGCGCCGAACACCGCAAGAAACCAGAAAATCGCATGCCATTCGGCAAAGCCCAGAATCCAGCCACCCACAATCGGCGCGATGGCGGGCGCAATGCTGAAGATCATCGACACCTGGCTCATCAGGCGCTGCGCGTCTTCGCCGTCCACGCTGTCGCGGATGACGGCACGCCCCACGATCAGACCCACGCCAGCACACAGCCCTTGCACCGTGCGAAAGAACAGCAAGGTGGGCAAATCTGGGGCCAAGGCGCACCCGATCGATGCCAGAACGAAAAGCGCAATGCCGACCAGAATCACCGGGCGGCGACCTATGGCGTCAGAAATCGCGCCGTGGAACAGCGACATCAACCCGTAGCCCAGCAGATAGCTGCTGATGGTCTGCTGGATGGCCACCGCATTGGTGCCCAAATCGCTCGCCATCTGCCCAAAGGCAGGAAACACGGTATCGATCGAGAACGGGCCAAACATGGCCAGCGCACCGAGTACGAACACCAATCGGGCGCGAACAGTAGGGGCCGTAGCAGTCATGCGCTGATTCTACGCGGCACCTGCGCCACAATGGCGCCATGACCACTCCTTACGCAAAGTCCGCTCGCGGCGATGGCGCGGTTGCCATAGTGATTCGCGATCTGCTCCCGTTTCTGAAGCCCTATTGGCGTCGCATCAGCGCTGCACTGGCCTGTCTGGTCGCCGCCAAGCTCATGCTGCTCGGCGTACCGATGCTAATGAAGCGACTTGTGGATGGGCTGGATGTCGCGCCCTCATTGCTCGCTCTCCCCGTAGCGTTGTTGGTGGCCTACGGCACCGTCCGACTCGGGTCAACCTTGTTCAACGAACTGCGCCAGATCGTGTTCGCGCGCGTCATGGCGCGCTCGGCCCGAACCGTGCAGCTGAAGGTGTTTCGTCACTTGCACGCACTGAGCCTGCGCTTTCATCTGGAGCGCAAGACGGGCGGCATCTCCCGCGACGTGGAGCGCGGCGGCACCGCGATCTCCGACCTTCTCGATTGGACGCTGTACACCATCCTGCCCACGCTATTCGAAGTGGTGATGGTCACCGCCATCTTGGTCTACCTCTACGACTGGGGTTTCGCCGCGATCACCCTCGCGACCTTAATCATCTATTCGGCGTGGACCTTTCGTGTCACCGAGTGGCGCACACGCTTCTACCGCGCGGCGATCGATGCCGAGTCGGCTTCGAGCACGCGGGCGGTCGATGCATTGATCAACTACGAAACCGTCAAGTACTTCAACAACGAAGAACACGAAGCGCGACGCTACGACGGCAGTTTAGCCAAGGTGGAAGAAGCCACCGTGCAAAGCCTGAAGACCTTGGGCGTGCTCAATCTTGGGCAAGCCGCCATCGTGTCGATTGGCGTGACAGCACTGATGTGGCGCGCAGCTTCGGGCGTGGTCGCGGGCGAACTGAGCATTGGCGATCTCGTGTTGGTGAACGCGTATTTGCTTCAACTCTCAGCGCCGCTGAACTATCTCGGCATGATGTACCGCGAGGTAAAGCAGGCGCTCACCAACATCGAGAAGTTGTTCGGCTTGCTCGACGAAAATCTCGATGTGCAAGACGAACCGGAAGCCAAACCGCTGGTCACGCGGCAACCGCGCGTG
>JAIXVL010000164.1 GCA_027483045.1 Lysobacteraceae bacterium | reverse complement strand
GCCGGGATGACACTCGGCGGCAGGTAGATCATGTAAGAGTCAATGTCGGTATCTGACGTCGTGCCAAAGTTCGACGCCCAGATGACGCGAGTGAAATCGCGACTCACAGAAGCCTGCGGCTCAGTGAAGTAGCCGTTCAAGCGGCTCTGGTGATGACCGATGTTGAGAATGCGGCCGCCCGACTTCAGCTCTACCGCAAACAGCTTGTTGTGCAGCCACTGATTCGAACCCGAGGTTCCGTAGGTCGACACCAAGACCCAGCCCGGCTTTGCGAAGGCCTGGCCCGACACGTGGTACGCCGTGGCCGAACCTGCAACGTAGGTCGGGAACAAATTGGTACGGGTGTTGGTGTCGATGTTGAACATAAAGAAGTCACCCGCATTCGCCTGATAGTCCACCGCCACGAACACATCTTGGCCTTGGGCATTCAACGCGAGATCGGAGTGCTCCGACGTGGTATGCAAGGTCCGCGAGGTGGTGAAAGCGCGATCCCAAGCCACGGTACCGCCACTACCTGCGAGATGAGACACCACGCACCAACGACCCGATGCCGACATGCTCGTATGGTCGGGGCGCGCGGTGAGCGACTTCGTACCAACCACCGTTTGCGTTTGCAGGTCGTATACAAACACGCCCCGAATCGCGAAGGCGCTGGTTTCAGCCATCAGGCACCAGTAGCGACCGTCTGCAGAAGGCGTGCCTTCCGACTTCGTCCATACACGAGCGACGTCAGCCCAGGGCAATTTGCCGGCGAAGTTGGCGGCTGACGTTGTCACGTTGGTATCCACATCCAACTGGCGCAACACCATGCCGCCATTGGTATCCACGTAGTACAGGACTTTGGGATTGGTCGGATGCCACTGCAGCTCGGCGTCGCCCGCCGGACCGGACAGGGTGCGGATGAACTGCATGTTCACCGCGCTGTACAAGTGCCAGAAACCATTCATGGCGTTGACGATCAAGTAGGTCTGATCGGCGTTGAAGGCCTGGCGACGCGAGTAGTCGTGACGCGCAAACCCGGACGGCGCTTCGTTGGCGTGGTCGGTGACGCGAATGCCGCAGGTGCCATGTACGGGATCGCGATACGCCGTGCCTTTCACTGGCTTAGCCAAGGCCGGAACCGTCGAAGTCAGTTGACCTTGGGGCAAGGCAAATCCAGCGGTGTAGAAGTTGGCGCAAGCAGTGGGCGCACCGGCCGTTGCCGGCGGATCCTGCGAGGGTGCGGCGTTCACTGTGAGGGTAAAGCCCGCAGTGCTGCTGCGGCCCTGCGCGTCTGCGATACGTGCAGATAGCGTGCGCGTGCCAGTCGTGGCCGCGCCCGGAACGGTAGCGCGGAAGCTCCACGTGCCGTCACCAGCAACGGCGTCGCCGTTTTGACCCGCATCGTTGAATGCTTGCGATGCCGACAGACCCAAGCTGGAAAGATCGGTACTCACCGCAAGACCCGTGCTCGCCGGGCCGGTGCCGGCCGTCACGCGAACCGTCAGCAGACTGGCCTCGCTGGCGAGCAAGCTGCTCGGGCTGGCCGACGCGGTGCCGAAAGGCGAAACGCTCGGGTCGGCAGAGGTGACTTGCAAGGATGCCGTCGTTGCAGCAGAGCGTCCTTGCGCATCAGTCATCAAGACACGAATGGATGCGTTGCCGACCGGAGCGTTGGAGCCCACGGTCTGTCGAAAGGAGAAGATGCCATCGCCAGCGAGCAAGTCACCGTTCAGACCGTTGTCGCGAAGGCGTTGGTTCTTGCTTCCACCCAGAACCGACAAATTGGCCGTGACGCCAATGCTGGTGCTGGCCGGGTTAGTGGCGGGAGTGCCTTGTGCCGTAATCAGCACCATCCCACCCTGCGCAACGCTGCTGGGTGACGCGGAACTCACGACCGACAAACTCGTTGTGGCTGTAGGTGTAGTGGTACCACCTGTTGCCGAAGCGCCCAAAGTCGCTGTGAAGCTCGTGGTCGCGCTGCGGTTCTGCGCATCGCGGATGGTGGCAGTAATCGTTTTGGTGCCCAGCGTAGCGGCCGAAGCAATGTTTTCGCGGAAGGTATAAACGCCATCACCGGCGACGGCATCACCGTAGGTGCCGTTGTCGAACAAATCCTGCGCAGTGCTGCGGCCGAAACCGCTTAGGTCTGCCTTTACGAAGATGCCCGTACTAGTAGGGCTGCCCGCCGGCGTTGGACGAACCGTCACAACAACCCAGTCACCCGGGTTGAGATTGCTGGAGGGGGTGGCCGAACCAGTGCCAGACAAGGCTTGAGCCTGGGCGACCAAGGGAAGCGCGAGCAGCGCGGCAGCAAGCGGCAGTCGACGCAGCGAAAAACGAGGGGAAGAAGCGTTCATGGAAGGACTCCAGTTCACTTGTGGCATGGCTTCCCCGGGCCGGCCCAACAGAGCGTTGGCCAGAGGTAGACAGAGCGAGTGGTTTCCAGCGCACCGGAACATCCGGCAACACCGACAGGGGGTTGACCCGCTTTCTGCGGGCCTAGGGCATGGCCCCTCGGGGCTGTCCCACCAGCACCCACTCCGGGGTGCTGGGGCAGCCGGTTTGGGCTGCCGTTCCCTTTCGTCGTACCCGGCCTTGCGCAAGGCCGTGGTCGTTCTCAGGTGGGCGCACTTTCGGCTTGTGAATTCATGCAAACCGCGACCGAGCCCGCAAAATCACGCCAGCCCGTCGAAAGTGACTCTGGAGTGCGCAATTACGGCGGGCTGCGTCACAATTTGCCGGGATTTTCGTGAAGAATCGTTCACCAACAAACGTGATGAAGCCCGCAAAGAGGGACAGCGCACGGTGCCAAACCCAAGAAAGTGCGCAAAGACTTCATCAGGAAGCGGCGCTTCCAGCACACAGGTTTATTGCCACTCAGTGCAGGATCCGCTCAGGCCACTCGCGTGCCCAGAAATCGCCGGCTCCTGAACCCCGTCACCCAAGCGCTTGATTTTCCTACCGGCCCTGCCTCATACTCGCGCGCTTTCCGATCAACCCTTCACGCCGCAGGTGTCACATGAAAATTCTGAACTCCCTGAAGTCCGCGAAGACCCGTCACCGCGACTGCAAGGTTGTGCGCCGCCGTGGCAAGGTCTTCGTGATCTGCAAGTCGAACCCCCGCTTCAAGGCTCGCCAGCGCTAATCCGCTTCGGCCACGCCTGATGCCCCCAACGCCGGCTCATCGCCGGCGTTGTTGTTTCTGCGCTCCGCATCCGTGAGCCCGTGCCACAATCGCGCCATCCCCCAAACCCAGCGGAGCACTCCAATGTCTTTGCGCAACGTACTCATCGCGACCCTCTTTTTTGCCGGCGCCTCGGCACCTGCATTTGCTGATCGCCTGCTTATTGAGCGCGTTCAAGCAGCGGATGCAGCCTCCCTGCCTGCTCGCGGCCAGACCATGGCTCAGGTCGAAGCCAAGTTCGGTGCTCCGAAGGAAAAGCTGGCTCCGCGCGGCGGACAAAGCGCCGCTTGGCCCGCTATTCATCGCTGGGTGTACCAGGACTTCACCGTGTATTTCGAGCAGAGCCGTGTGATCGACGCGGTCGTGAACCGCGCCGCGAGCACGGAAACCGGGCCGGCACCCGCGCCCGCACGCGCTCAGTAAGCGCCTTTGTCATTCCTTGAGGCGCGGCCCCTCAGCCGCGCCTTTTTCATGTCCGCGCGCGACAATGCGCATTCCCCGTTTCCCGGAGCCTCCCTGCATGAGCCTTCGCTTTCCTGCTGAATGGGAACGTCAGTCCGGCGTTCTGATTGCTTGGCCGCATGCCGGCACCGACTGGGCCGACCGCCTTCGCGAAGTCGAGTCGACGTACGTCGCACTGGCGACAGCGATCGCTCGCTATCAGCGCCTTGCCATTGTTGTTGCCAACGACGCGCTTGAAGCACATGCACGTGGGCTGCTCCAGTCAAATCAGGCGGATCTTTCGCGCGTGCGCTTCATCCACGCCGACTACGACGACACCTGGTTGCGCGATTCGGGGCCGATCACGTTGCGCGATGGGAGCGGCTTTCGTTTGCTCGATTTCCGCTTTACCGGCTGGGGTGGAAAGTACGGCGCAAGCCAGGACGATGCACTGATCAGCCAGTTGTTTGCGGCCGGGCTTTTTGCCCAAGCCAAACACCAGCGCATCGACTTCGCCCTGGAAGGCGGCGGTATCGAAACCGATGGCGAGGGCACTTTGCTCACGACCTGGCACTGTCTGCATGAGCGGCATCCAGAGCTGACACGTCAGGAAATCAGTTGGCAGCTTGAGAACGCGTTGCAGCAAAAGCGCGTGCTCTGGTTGGACCACGGCGCACTCGAAGGCGACGACACCGACGCGCACATCGACACGCTGACGCGCTTTGCTGCGCGCGATGCCATCACCTATCAGGATTGCGATGATCCGGCCGACAGCCATTACGCAGGGCTGAAAGCCATGGGTGCCGAACTGGCCGCTCTGCGCACGGCAGACAACAAACCCTATCGACTGTTCCCGCTGCCTTGGGCACGGCCTATCATCGATGACGGGCGACGCCTGGCCGCTTCGTATGCCAATTTCCTCATCATCAATGGCGCAGTACTCATGCCTGCATACGGTGACAAGACCGACGCTGCCGCCGCTGCGATGCTGGGCAATGCGTTTCCAAACCACGACATCGTGCCCGTGCCCTGCCGCCCACTGATCTGGCAGAACGGCAGCCTGCACTGCATCACCATGCAATTGCCCGAAGGCGTGCTGGCCTGAGCGCCGCACGCATTGACCGAGACTCGCCATGACCCGTTTGCTCAACGTCGCGCTGGTTCAAGAACTCAATCAGGGCGATGCCGCCCCCAATCTCGCGCGCATCGAACAGCGCGTGGCCGAAGCCGCTGCCGCTGGCGCCAAATTGGTACTGCTGCAGGAACTGCACAACGGTCCGTACTTTTGTCAGCACCAAAGCGTGGACGAGTTTGATCGCGCGGAGCCTATTCCCGGCCCCAGCACGGAACGTCTAGGCGCCTTGGCCAAGAAGCACGGCGTAGTGCTCGTGGCCTCTTTGTTCGAGCGTCGCGCCCCCGGCCTCGCACACAACACCGCCGTGGTGTTCGAGACCGACGGCCGCTTGGTAGGCAAGTACCGGAAGATGCACATTCCCGACGACCCCGGTTTCAACGAGAAGTTCTATTTCACGCCGGGTGACTTGGGCTTTACGCCCATCGCTACCTCGGTAGGCAAGCTGGGTGTGTTGGTGTGCTGGGATCAGTGGTATCCCGAAGCCGCGCGTCTGATGGCGCTGGCCGGTGCCGATCTACTGCTCTACCCCACTGCGATTGGCTGGGACCCGCGCGACACCGATGCGGAGAAGGAACGCCAGCGCATGGCTTGGATTCTTTCGCATCGTGGCCACGCAGTCGCCAACGGCTTGCCCGTGCTCAGCTGCAACCGCACCGGATTCGAGCCCTCGCCGATTGATGGTCCGGGCATTCAGTTCTGGGGTTCAAGTTTCGTGTGCGGGCCACAAGGCGAGATCTTGGCCGAAGCATCCCGAGACAAGGCGGAGATTCTGTTCGCTGAAGTGGATCTTGCACGAGGCGAAGCCGTTCGCCGCATTTGGCCTTTCCTGCGCGACCGCCGCATCGACGCCTATGGCGACCTGACGAAACGCTTCCGTGACTGAGCACCCCGAATTGACCACACCTGCAGATTGGCTGGCTGATCAGCCGCACGCCTTGGTTGAGCGCGAAGGCGTGCACTACACGCTTCTCGGCACCGCCCACGTGTCCAAGGAAAGCGTGGCCGCCGTGGAGGCCGCACTGAGCAGCAACACCTTCGATGTCGTTGCGGTCGAATTGGATGCGGCGCGGCATCGCGGGCTGACCGACCCCAATGCTTTGGCCAAACTCGATTTGGTTCAAGCCATCAAGACCGGCAAGGCAGGCCTTCTGGTCGCCAACCTCGCCCTCGCCGCCTATCAGCGTCGCCTTGCGGAGCAACTGGGCGTCGAGCCCGGCGCGGAGCTGAAAGCTGCGGCCTTGGGCGCTACGGAGAGGAATCTGCCGCTCGCACTCATTGATCGCGATATCGGCCTTACCTTTCGCCGTGCGTGGGGCGCGCTAGGCTTCTGGAAGCGCTCGATGCTCGGCGCAGGCATTGCGACCAGCCTGATCGTCGATGAAAAAGTGGAAGGCGATGCCATCGAAAAGCTGAAAGGCGGCGATGTTCTGGAATCCAGCTTTGCCGAATTCGCAGGCCAAAGCCCAGAATTGTTCGAAGCTGTGATCGCCGAGCGCGACCGCTATATGGCGGCAAAGCTTCGACAAACAGGCGTCGAACACCCAGGCAAGCGCGTCTTGGCCGTGGTGGGCGCAGGACATCTGGCCGGCTTGGCCGCCGCGCTGAAAGACGGCCAAAAATCACCGACACAGCAGATCTCGGAACTGGAAGCACTGCCGGCAAAGTCGGGCATCCCCTGGATGACGATCATCTTGGTGGGCTTCTTGATCGGCGGCTTTGCCTGGGGCGTCCACAAGGGCGGCATCGAAACCGGCGGCGCATTGCTGCTTCACTGGGCAGTGGTCACCGCGGCCGGCGGCGCCATTGGCTGCCTGATCGCGGGCGGACACCCATTGAGCATTTTGGCTGCAGCGCTCTCGTCGCCACTGACGCCCCT
>JAIXVL010000014.1 GCA_027483045.1 Lysobacteraceae bacterium | reverse complement strand
CACGGCGGCCACGCTCACGTTCAACGATGGCACCGTGAGCCGCACCGTCACCCTGACAAAGATCCAGTAGTGAGGGCCTGCATAACACGGGGCATCGCGATGGCCGCAATGGCCATCGCGCCCGTGGCGCTCGCGCAGGCCGCCGGTTCCGCAGCGACCGAGTCAGCGAAGAACGTGATCTACCGCTGCACCGACGCGCGCGGTGCGGTGGCGTTGCAAGACGACCCCTGCCCCAAAGGCCAGAAGCAGGAAACTCGCGAGATCGCAGCGTTTGTGCCCGCCGCTGCGCCAGCGCCGGCCGCGCCCGTTGCGAACACCACGCCAGCGCCATCTGAATCGGCAGCGGCGGCCTCACCGGCAAGCCAGGGCAATTCTTCGGCGACAACAGCAGCCGCACCCACGGAACCTCCTCGCATCGAAGCGGGCGTGGCGAGTGCGGCTCAACAACGCCCGCTGTTTACGCCGCCCTCGCTCTGGCGCTGCACGACCTTCGATGGCATCAGCCGGCTCTCTGAGCGCTTCGACCCCAACCCGCGCTGCATACCGCTCTCGGTGCTCGGTGTGGATCTGTCACGCGCTCCACCGTCCGCTGCAACGATGTGCCGCACCGTTGAAGATCAGTGCATCGAACTGAGCGGCGATGCTGCGTGCGCTGCGTGGGAAGAACGCTTGGCGGCGACCGAATCCGCGCTGCGTTTAGCCTTCAGCGATACGCAAGCGAAAGCACGCGCGGAACGCGATCGCGCGCGCGATGTGGTGCAAGGTGATTGCAAGCCTTAAGCGCGACGCCCTCAAAACCCGTCGTTGAGAAACCCGCCATCCACGGCCACGCATTGCGCGGTGATGTAGCTGGATGCAGGCATGCACAAGAACGCAATGGTGGCAGCCACTTCTTCCGGCTCGCCGATGCGCGCCATTGGCGTGCGCTCCAGCACTTCTTCCAAATAATCGGCATCGGCCAGCACGGTGGATGTGCGCCGTGTGCGGATGTACCAAGGCAGCACCGCATTCACGCGAATGCCTTCGCGCGCCCACTCCACCGCCAGATTGCGCGTAAGTTGATGCATGGCCGCTTTGCTCATGCCGTAAGGCGAGCCGGTGCGCACATGCGTGGCGCCCGAGACCGAGCCCACATTCACGATGGCGGAATTGGCGTGCTGTCGAAGCAGCGGGAAGGCGCTGCGGCAAATCTCGAAGGCCGAGAAAAGATTCGTTTCGAAAATGGCGCGCCACTCCGATTCGTCGTAATCCATCGTGGGCTTGCGCTGATTGGTGCCGGCGTTGTTGATCAACAAGGACAAGCCCAGACCCAAGCCTTCAATCCAATCGAACAGGCGTTCGCGATCGGCTGCGTCCGACACATCGCAAGACAGCACATGCACTTCGCCATCGGGGTGATCCTCGCGCCATTCAGCCGCCGCCGATTCCAGCGTGTCGGCATCGCGTGCGCAGGCCAACACCGTGGCGCCAAGGGCGAGCAACTCATGCACTGTCGCTCGGCCGATGCCGGCACTGGCGCCCGTCACCAGGGCCACGTGTCCATCCAAACGCCAGCGCAAATCACGGCTCATGCGGTGTTCTCATTGATAGGTAGGCTTAGGATAAGCGCGCGGCCCCCTTTGCCGCCCGGAGCCCACCCATGCGCCTGATCTTGCCTCTGCTCTTGCTGGCCAGCCTGACGGCCTGCAAACCCGAACCGCCCGAACCTCCGGCCGTTCCCGAGCAACAACACCCCGAGCCGCAGGCCACCGAGCTCCGCGACGCCATTCAAGCGCCTCAGGACAAGGCGCGCGCCGTGCAAGACACGCTGGACGCTGCTGCCGCGCAACAGCGCGAAGACATTGAGGCTGCGGAATCCGGCGGAAGCACCGAACCGAATCCATAAGCGCCGTTTTTCTCGGCCACAAAAAAGCCCCGGCAATGCCGGGGCTTTTTCTTGACGCCGCGTCTGGGCTTAGAGGCCGCAGAAGCAGTGCGCCACGGCCTGGAAGGGCTTGCCTTGTGCGTCGGTGATGAACGACAGATCGTCGCGCACCTGTTGAGCGCGCTGCTCACCCAGAAGGCCCAAGGCCGGCGACAGCGCGCCCAGAAGCGCGTTGCTGCGGGCATTGCCCTTCATGTCGGCCAAAGCCTGCTCGAACGGGCTGAGCGGCTTCTGCACGTAGGTGATGGGCGCGTTCTTCTCGAGCTTCGCCAACTCCGCAGCGCGAGCAATCGCGTCACGCAAGCCGCCCATGTCGTCGATCAAGCCGCGCTCTTTGGCCTGCGCACCGCTCCACACGCGGCCACGGGCCACCTTGTCGATCTCGGCCACATCCACTTCGCGGGCCGCCGCCACCTTGCCGATGAACTGCTGGTAGCCGTGATCAATGAAGGTCTGGATCAGCTCGCCCACTTCCGGCACCAAGGCGCGGGTGGGGTCGAACGCGCCGGCCAGCGGCGTGGTGCCCACACCGTCGGTGCGCACGCCAATCTTTTCCAGAGCGCGCGGGCCGTTCATGAACAGGCCGAAGATGCCGATCGAGCCAGTAATCGTTGAAGGATCGGCATAGATCGCATCGGCATTCATCGAGATCCAGTAGCCACCCGAAGCGGCCACGTTACCCATCGACGCGACCACCGGCTTACCGGCGGCTTGCAGCGCAGCCACTTCGCGACGGATCTGCTCGGAGGGATACACGCCGCCGCCGCCGGAATCCACACGCAGTACAACCGCCTTGATGCTGTCGTCTTCGCGCGCCTGACGCAGCAGAGCGGAGGTGCTCTCGCCGCCAATCGTGCCGGCCGGCTGATCGCCGTCGGTGATGGTGCCCTGCGCCACAACAATGGCCACGCCGGGCTTCGCTTCGGTCGGCGCAGTGGCCGGGCCCAAATGGGCCAAGAAGCGATCAAGACCCACGTTGCGGAAGCCTTCTTCTTCGTCTGCAGCGCCGCGTTCGGCGATCAGCGTGTCGAGCTCTTCTGCGGTCTTCGTGCCGTCGATGAGCTTCTCGTCGATCGCGAGCTTGGCGAAATCACCCGACACCGCCTTCAAGCGCGCGGGCATGTCGTTCACGAGCGCGGTGAGCTTGCCTTCTTCGAACTTGCGCGCCGTGCTCACGTCAGCCAAGTAGCGCTGCCACAGGTCGCCCATCCAGAACAGGTCGGCTTCTTTCGATTCCGGCGAGCCACCATCGAGGATGTAAGGCTCTGCCGCCGACTTGTACTCGCCCACGCGGAACAGATGCACATCGATGCCCAGCTTGTCGGCCAGCAACTCGCGGTAGTACGGGCGATAGCGGCCGATGCCCTCGATGAGGATCAAGCCCTCCGAGTCCATGTAGATTTCGTCAGCCTGCGCTGCCAGGTAGTAGGCCGCTTGGTCATAGCCGGTGCCCCAGGCCACGATTTGTTTGCCCGATGCGCGGAATTCGGCCAAGGCCGCACCGAGTTCGCGCATCGCGGCAAAGCCGGAAGCCGAGAAGCCGTCGGTCTTCAACACGATGCGATCAATCTTGGCGTCGTTCTTGGCGCCTTCGATGGCGCGCAGCAAATCACGCAACTGGAACTCGGCGCCCGGGTCATCGCCGGTGGCTTGGCCAATCGCGCGATCAATCGGCGACGAGGTGAACTGTTCCACCAGACGGCCATTGAGGTCGAGCACCAAAGCGGTTTTCTCTTGGATGGGTTCAATGCCCGAGCCCTTGAAAATCGCTGCCAGGAAAAACAGCACGATCGCCAAGAAGATCAGGTTGAACACCAATCGCCGCGAGAAATCGATGGCCGACCACAGGCCACCAACAATGCGGCGCACGGGGCCAGGACGAGTGGAAGAGGCGTTGCTCATGGGGTGTCTCCGGGAATCTTGAGGGTGACCATAACCGCTCAAGGCGAAGAGGTCACCGGCCGAAGGTCACGTGACGACAAGGAGACGAAGCGCCACGTGAGCAAGGTGGCCGCCACGGTCAAGCCCAGGATCAAGCCCACCCAATAGCCCGTCGGCCCCCATCCCAAACCAAACGCGACGGCGCCCTCGGCGGTGCGGCCCACGCCGCCCAGAAAGATGCCCACGGGCAAACCCAAGCCCCAGTAGCTCAGCACCGTCACGTAAGCCGGAATGCGGGTGTCTTTCAGCCCGCGCAATGCACCTGCCGAGATCGCCTGCAGTCCGTCGGTGTACTGAAACACCGCGGCAAACAGCATCAGCGTTGCCGACAATGCGATCACTGCCGGGTCATCGGTGATCAAGCTGGCCATCCATGCACCGGCCAAGGCCAGCAGCAAGGCAGACGCGGTTTGCGTGGCCACGCCGATGATCCAGCCGGCTTTTGCGGCCCAGCGCACGCCGTCGGCATCGCCCGCCCCTGCGGCCTGCCCGACGCGCACGGTCGTACCCATAGCGACGCCCAGCGGCACCATGAAGGTGGCTGACGCCACGAGGATGGCGACCTGATGCGCAGCAATCTGCACCGTGCCCAAGGTGGCAATCAGCAGTGCGGTGGCCACGAACAAGCTGCCTTCCATGAACACTGAAATGCCCATGGGCACACCCAAACGCAGCAGGGCACCAATCGCCTTGGCATCCGGGGCATCAAAGCGCTCGAAAAGGCCAAGATCGGCGCAGCGTTTCGACGCCCGCAGCACAAGAGCAAAGGTGCAGACCTGTACCCACAGCACGATGCTGGTGGCCAGCCCCAAGCCCGCGGCTCCCATTTCGGGCAATGCACCCCAACCATCCATCAACGCCCAACCCAAGGGCAGCAACAACACCAAGCCGGCTGCGCCAATCACCATGGTGGGCACGGTCCACGCCACGCCTTCGGCCAAGTAACGCAGGCTGAAATACAGCGCTAAAGCCGGTGCGCCCCAACTGATGCCGTTCAAGAATCCGGTCACACCGGGCATCACTTCAGGCGCGATGAATTGTGCGAGCAGCCCCGGTGCAACGCGCATCGCGGCAAACAGGGCAAGGCCCAAGGCCAAGGCCAGCCAGAGCCCTTGCCGGAACACTGCGCCAATCTCGCTGCGCCGACCTGCGCCATCCAGCTGCGCCACGGTGGGTGGCACGGCCATCATCACGCCCACGCACAGCAGGATCACCACCGACCACGCCGGAGCACCAACGCCAATCGCGGCCAAAGTGTTGGTGCCATGGCGACCCGCCAACACGGTGTCGATGACATTCATGCCCATCGACGACAGCTGGCCGATGACCAAGGGCGCAGAGAGCAAAGCGGTGGCGCGCAGTTCGCGCTTGAGGCGCGCCTGCGGCAGTTCAACATGACGCATGGCAGTGAACCGGCGCGAAGACAGAGCCCTATAGTACGGGCTGGTCGAGCAGAGCCTGCGCATGAATTCGCAAGACATCAAAAAAGACGTCGAACACGAGCCTGCTGCGGAACTTGAGGCAGCGCCATCGAAGGCAGCGCCTACCCACGATTCACCCGAAACCGCAGCCCCTGCGTCGCCTGTCGCACACACAGCCTCTGCCGATGGCGTAGCCGCGTGCCAGAACTGCGGCTCTCCGCTTTACGGCGAACACTGCTACGCCTGCGGCCAACCGACGCGCGGATTGGTTCGGCATTTCTCATCGATTCTCGGCGACATCCTCGACACGCTGTTCAATATCGATGGGCGCATCGTGCGCACGCTCCCGGCTCTGCTTCTCAAGCCCGGATTCCTGAGCCGCGAGTACTTCGCCGGGCACCGCGTGCGCTACGTGTCACCGGTGCGGCTTTTCGTGTTTCTGTGTATCGGCACCTTCTTCGCGGCAAAGCTGGCCACGCCGTCTTTGCATTTCGATCAAGACGACGGATCCGGCATCAACATCAACGCCGGGGAATCGAATGCCGTAGCGATTGAGGCGGACAGCGAGGACGGCTTCGACACACTCGAGACCACCACCGAGGTGGAGGCGCAGCGCAAGAAAGCGCTTGCCGATATCGACAAAGCCATCAAGGAAGTGAGCGGCGTACCGGGCATGTCGATGGTGCTAGGCAAAGCGCGCGAGGAAGTGAACAAGGCCGCTGATCAGCGCCTTGCCGAACTGGGCGCAGCGGCACCGACGAGCGCTGCACCGGACGCGCCCAGCGCACCAGAACTCCCTTCGTCATCCGTCGATACCGGAAGCCGCGGCGTCATCGCTGGCCCCGGGTTTCCGGAGAAAGCGCCGGAGTTTCAATTCAACGACAAACCATGGAATGCCGAAACCAATCCGGTCGACATCGGCTTCTTGCCCAACGCCGCGAACCATTGGCTGAACGCGCAAATCGGCCATGTGCCAAAGAACTGGCAGCGCGTGCAGGAAGACCCGGATTTGCTTCGCAACGCGTTCTATTCGGCGCTGCCGACGGCTCTGTTCGTCTTGGTGCCCGCGTTTGCCGTGTTCTTGAAGTTGCTCTACATCTACAAGCGCCGCATGTACATGGAGCATTTGGTCAGCGCACTGCATGGACATGCGTTCGTGTGCTTGATGCTCTTGGTCTTGATGGCGCTCACAGCCGTGGAGCGCGGGCTTGGCGAGCCTGCGTGGCTCAGTGCGCCACTGGGCTGGATCGAGTGGCTCTGTG
>JAIXVL010000259.1 GCA_027483045.1 Lysobacteraceae bacterium | reverse complement strand
GCGCTGCTCGCCGGTCATGCGCGCGGTCTCGTCGGAGGGCGCAGTCCGTTGCACGCAGCGGTCTTCGTGCTGGTCATCGGCGGCACGGTGTACGCCATCCTCGAACTCGAGTACCCGCGCTTCGGCGTCGTGCGAATCGACAGCGCGGACGTGGTGATGGTCGAACTGCGCGAGCAGATGGGCATTACAGGCAGCGCATTGCGCTAAGCCGGCTTCCGCCCTCGCCGACCGGGCCCGAGTTTTCGGGCCACGGTATTGCGACCGATGCCGAGTTGCTCGGCCGCCTTTTGCCGATGCCCGTGGTGATGCGCGAGCGCCGCCGATAGCAGCGTGTCATCGAATGCGGCGCGCAAGGCATCGGCCACGTTCTGCTCGCCATTCCGAAGGCAGCGCTGCACTTCCTCTTCCAAAGCCAGACGCCACGCCTGTGCGCCACGCGCAGTCGTCGAGACGCCGGCATCGCGCAAGGCGGCATCGACGGCCGCAGCGGGAATTCGTTCACTGGCCGCCAAGGCGACCAAGCGGAAACACAGATTGCGCAGCTCACGCACATTGCCGGGAAACGCGTGCTGCTGAAGACGCTCCTGCGCCGCGGTCGCCAGACGTCTGGACCCTAAACCCATCGCTTGCGCGGCCTCGGTAACGAAACGCGCAGCCAAGACGGGAATATCGTCGCGGCGCTCGCGCAGCGGCGGCAGGCTGATGCGCAATACATCCAACCGATGCAGCAGGTCTTCGCGGAAGCGGCCTTCGGCCACACGGGCAGCCAAGTCCTGATGCGTGGCAGCGATAACGCGCACATCGACGCGAATCAGTTCGCGGCCACCGACGCGGAAGAACTCACCCTCGGCCAGTACGCGCAGCAAGCGCGTTTGCAGGCCGGCCGGCATGTCGCCGATTTCATCGAGAAACAGTGTGCCGCCATCGGCTTGTTCGAATCGACCGACGTGGCGTTTGTTCGCGCCGGTGAATGCACCTGCCTCGTGGCCGAAGAGTTCGGACTCCAGCAACTCTGCCGGAATGGCCGCAGTGTTGAGCGCGACGAAAGGCCGCTTGGCTCGCGGCGACTCGGCATGCAGCGCACGCGCGACGAGCTCCTTGCCGGTGCCGGTCTCGCCGGTCACGAGTACGGCGAGAGGCAATTGTGCGTAGCGACCAATCGCGCGGAACAACTCGCGCATCGGCGCGCTGTTGCCGACGAGCTGCGGCGGGCCCTCGGGTTCGGGCGGCAGGGTCGCTGCTGCGCCTTTCGCCTTGGCAGCCGCTTCGCCTTCGCGCGCCTTGAGCAGCTCGCGTGCCAACTGCACCGGCACATCAAGGTCGAAAGGCTTCGGCAGGTAATCGCGCGCGCCGCCACGAAACGCGCCGGCGGTGGTGGCCACATCGGTGTAAGCGCTCATCACCACGACGGGCAAGTCGGCATCGCGCTGGCGCAGTGCTTCAAGAAATCCAAGGCCGTCTGTGCCGGGCATGCGCACGTCGGTGAATACGAGGTCGGCGCGCTCGCCACTCGCGAGTGCGGCCAAAGCGGCATCGGCGCTGTCGAAGGCCTGCACGGTGAAGCCCGCGTCACGCAATGCTTCGGCCAGCACGAAGCGCACGGCGCGGTCGTCATCCACCACAAAGATGCGCGCGCTCATGCACTGATCCCGTCATCTGGAGCGGGCTCGGGCACCGGCAGCAGCACGGTGAATACCGTGTGGCCCGGCCGCGAGCGATAGGCCAAGGAGCCGCCATGCTCGCGGGCAATTTGCTGCGCGAGTGGCAGGCCTAGACCCGTCCCTTCCGCTCGCCCCGAAACCAGCGGCAAGAACAAACGCTCCACCAAATCTTCGGGAACGCCACGGCCGTCATCGCTCACCTCAACGCGCAGGGCAAGGCGATGGCTGCGGTCACCGATCAACACTTGGTGCTCGGCGCGCGTACGCAGCGTGACTTGCGAAGCGCCTGATTCAAGCGCATTACGCACGAGATTCCACACGGCCTGCGTCAGACGATCGGCATCGCCCAAAAGATCAGGAAGGCTGGGGTCGTAATCGCGCACCAACTTCACCGCCCAACCGGCTTCCGCTTCGGCCAATTGGCGCACCCGCTCGAGCACGCCGTGGATGTTCATCGGCTCGAACCCGCGTGGAGGCGCGGGATTCAAGATGCGTTCGACCAAACCATTCAAGCGTTCGACTTCGCTCGCGATCAGGCTGACCAACTCACGCGCGTCGGCATCACTCACGCGCCGACCCAGCAGTTGCGCTGCGCCCTTCAAACCAGCCAAAGGATTGCGCAACTCGTGCGCCAATCCGCGCAAGGAAGCACTGAGCGCCGCCGGAAGAGCAGTCACCGGATCGTCGCCGGGAAACTCCTCGACCGGATGAATCTCGATGCGCAAGTCGGCTTCGCCATCGCGCACGCACCACACATCGGCAAAACGCTGCGGAAGATCGCCGAAACCCAAGCTCACGCGCTGCAGGCGCAGCGGCTGTTCGTCTTTGGGAACACGCGGCAGCGCGAGGAGTACGCGCTCGCCACCTTCAAGATCCGCCAAGGGCAGGCCCACCAGGCGACGCGCGCTCACCCCCAACCAACTGGCCAGAGCCGGGTTGCAGGCAGAGATACGCGCCTCGGCATCCAGCCAAAGCAATGGCGTGGCCAAGCGATCAAAGGCGTTGAGTTCAGCAGTCATGCCGGAAGTATCGCACCACCAGCGGGCAATTTTGCGGGGCTAGCCGAAGGCCAGTTTTCCGGCGGCGATCAGCAGCACCAGCGCCAGAACACGACGCAGCATGGGCACCGGCAACACCTTCAAACCAAGCTGAGTGCCAAGCAAAGCCCCCATCGTCACGGCCAAGATCCACCACGGAAACGCGGCAGGAATGGTGGCGCCCACCGAGAGCAGGCCCAGCAATCCGAGCAAGGAATTGATCCAGACAAAGGCCACCGAAATGCCGGAGGCCTCGCGCGTGGGCGCCCAGCGCGCGAACAGGAGCAGCGGTGTCAGAAAGATGGCTCCGCCGGTACCGGTGATGCCCGAGACCAAGCCAATCGCGCCGCCTGCGATGGGGCCCCAGGTCCACGGAACGCGCGCATGCCAACCGGCGTCATCCTTACTCGCGTTCTTGGCCGAATACAGCAAGCCCAGCGCCGACACCAACAGCACCGCCGCCAGCGCCCACTCGTGCGCACCGGGCGGCAGTTTCAATCGCGCGCCCACCCACGCCATCGGCGCCGAGGCGAGCACCAAGGGCAACACCGCGCGCCAACCCACAAAGCCTGCACGCGCAAAGCGGAAAAGCCCGATCGCGCCGACCACCAAGTTCAAGGCCAAGGCCGTCGGGCGAATCTCTGGAACCGCCATACCGATGAGCGTCATGGCCGCGATGTAACCACTCGCGCCCGCATGACCCACCGAGGAGTACAGCGTGGCCACGGCGAAAAACAGCGCCGCAAGAAGAAGGATGGACGAGGTATCCATCAGCGCGACGTGTCGGCCTCATGCGGCTCGCTGCCGCACAGCGAGCAGCCTTCGCTCCATGCGCTGCTGCCGTCGATGTAGTGCTCCTGCTTCCAGATCGGCGCTTCGTGCTTCACCGCTTCGATGACGCTGCGACACGCACGGAAGGCTTCATCGCGATGCGGTGTGGCCACCGCCACAATCACCGCGGTATCCCCCACCACCAAATGTCCCTTCGCATGAGCCACATAACAGCGCAGCGCGGGGCCGAACTCGGCGCGGGCCTTGGCGGCTGCGCGAGCAAACACCGCAATCGCGAGCGGATCGAACATGTCGTAGTGCAAGCCAGTGACCATACGACCATGGTTGAGCGCGCGCACGCGGCCGATGAAGACATCGATGCCGCCGAACGCGTCATCAGCAACGGCATCAAGCGCGTGCTGCACATCGAGCGGCCCCTGCTTGGCCACATCCATCACATGCAGGCTGAAGGGCGAATCCGAGCGGCTCATCCGCCACTCACCGGGGGAAGCAGGGCGATCACGCTGCTTTCTGGAAGTACGGCCGTGGGATGCAGCAATTGGCTTTCGCTCGCAAAGACGGATGCACGCAGCAACGCCTGAGCACTGGATGGCCACGCAAGCGCGGGACCGCTCGCAATGGCTTCGCGGAGTGCAGTGACGGTTGCGCCGGCCGGCACGTCAACGCACAGCTCGCCACTGGGCACGCACTCGCGAAAAGCACCGAACACCTGCACGCGCACCGTGCTCATGCGTGGCCCTCGCCGCGCATCATCGCTAACGCATGCGCCAGCAGCGGCCCAAGAATCGCCATGCCTTGCGCCACGGCTTTCGGGCTTCCGGGCAGCGCCAATACGAGTGTTTTCTCGCCCACCAACACCGCATCGGCGCGACTCAGCCAGGCCAGCGGTGTGTGTGCGCTGCTGGCACTGCGGAACAGTTCGCCCACGCCCGGCACGTGGCGCGTGGCCACGTTAGCGAGGGCTTCAGGCGAGAGATCGCGCGGGCCCAATCCGGTGCCGCCCGTGCACAACACCAGTGGCGTTCCCGCCATGGCTTCTTCGCGAAGCAGATCAGCCAGTGGCGTGACGCCATCCGGCACCACGCGCAGGCGCACGTTCGCTCCGAGCGCCTGCAACGCGGACTGCAAAGCCGGGCCGCTCGCGTCGTCGTACATGCCAGATGCAGCACGATCACTCACGGTGATGACGGTCGCTGCAACACCGTCGAGCCGCGCAAGAGCGCGTGGTCGGTAGTACGCCTGTTCTGCCTCGCTCATTCCCCCGGGATGCAGCCACACACCTTTCTTGCCGCCTTCCTTGAAGAGCAAGCGCACCGCATCGATGGACAACGCAGGCTCGACGGGCTTCGTCAGGTCATACAGCGTGAGCAATGCAGCGCTTGCGCCCGCCAAAGCTTCCATCTCGACACCGGTGCGTGCAGTGAGCGCACAAGCGCAATACACGCGGATGGCGTGGCGCTCAGGCACCGGCACGCAGCGCACTTCCACAAACTCCAAACTCAAGGGGTGGCAAAGCGGCATCAGCACGCTGGCCTGCTTGGCGCCCTGCAGGCCCGCCACTTCGGCCATGGCGAAGGCATCGCCTTTCGGCAAGGTGCGCTCGACCAGTGCCGCGTAACCCACTGGCCCTGCGCGCAACTCGCCCACGGCCACGGCGCGGCGCTCAGTGAGTGCCTTACGGCGCACGTCGGCCATATGAAAACCGGAAGACGGTTGCGGATCAGTCATTCAGCCTCCCACCGTGGATAGATTCGTCATCAAGCCGGTTTCGCCTTCATGCAAGGAGTGCCCTGCGGCTTTCAGACTCAACTGGCCCTGCAGTTGCGCCACCAAACGCGCGCGATCGGCATCGTGCTGCAGCAGCGGCCGCAAAGGAATGCCCACATTGCCGAACAGGCACAGACGCAGGTCGCCCATCGCGGTGACGCGCAAGCGATTGCAGCTGGCGCAGAAGTCTTTCGCGTACGGGGCAATAAAGCCCATGCGGCCAGCAAAGTCGGGATGCGCAAATTCACGCGCAGGGCCCGCGTCAGCAGCGCGCGGAAGTTCATGCCAGCCCTGTTCCTTCAGCAGGGCTTCCAATCCTTCGGCACGCACGTGGTGGCGCTCGAAGTACTCGCGGCCATGCCCGGTTTGCATCAGCTCGATGAAGCGAAGACTCACGCGACGCGTGCGCAGGTAATCGAACCACGGCGCCATGTCGGCATCGTTGATGCCCTTCAACAACACGGCGTTGATCTTGACCGCAGCAAAGCCCAGTCCCAGCGCGAGTTCGATGCCGCGCAGCACCTCGGGCAAGCGGTCGTGGCCGGTGAGCTGCGCAAACTGTTCGCGATCAAGCGAATCCACACTCACGTTCAATTGCGTGAGCCCCGCGGCTCGCCACGCTTCCACACGGCGATCGAGTTGCGTGCCGTTGGTGGTG
>JAIXVL010000034.1 GCA_027483045.1 Lysobacteraceae bacterium | reverse complement strand
GGCATCGATGCTCCGGACTTTAACCTCGGCCTCGAGCGTTGGCTCAAGGCGCGCGGTGTGCGCACCGTTCACTACGTGAGCCCGTCGGTGTGGGCATGGCGAGAAGGCCGCGCTGCAAAGATCGGCCGGTCTGCTGACCGCGTGTTGTGCTTGTTCCCAATGGAGCCCGCCATCTACGCGAAGTACGGTGTTGGCGCGGAGTTTGTTGGGCATCCACTTGCGGAAATGCTGCCTCTGCGACCTGATCGGGAGGCAGCGCGGCGCAGCTTGGGCATCGCGGAAAACGGCGGCCCGGTGTTGGCTCTGCTGCCTGGTAGTCGCGGCGGTGAAATCGCGCGCCTCGGCCCGGTGTTTCTGGATGCCGTAGCACTCTTGTTGGCCGAGCACCCCGCGCTGCGAGTCCTTGCGCCGATGGCCAATCCACGTTGCCGCGATCGCTTTCAGCATTTGCTGGCCGCGCACGCCGCTTCTTTAATCCTGCACCCTGCTGTGCACTTGATCGATGGCCAAGCGCGCAATGCGATGGTGGCTGCCGATGCCGTACTTCTAGCCTCCGGCACCGCTGCGCTCGAAGCGATGCTGGCCAAACGCCCGATGGTGGTGGCTTATCGCATCGCGTCGCTCACGCACTTCATCGTGAAGGCCTTCGGCTTGCTCAAGGTGAATCGCTACAGCCTGCCCAATGTGCTGGCCGGCGACGCATTGGTTCCGGAACGCATGCAAGGCGACTGCACCGCCGAACACTTGGCCGCCGATGTCGGACGGGCACTGCGCGAAGGACTCACCCCAGCACAACAATTGCGCTTCGACGGGCTGCACGAGTCACTGCGTGAGCCAAGGCAAGGCGCAGCGGCCCATGCCGTCGGTGAGTTGCTCGCGCAGGCAACGCGCGAAGACGAATGAGGCTGCTAGCAAACGATGCATGGGTGGCTGGTGTTGATGAAGCCGGCAGAGGGCCCTTGGCGGGCCCTGTGGCCGTAGCGGCGGTCATCCTCGACCCGCAACGGCCCATCGAAGGCCTTGGCGACTCCAAGGCCATCAGTGAAGCTAAACGCGAGGCGCTGTTTCCAATCATTCAAGCGCAAGCCTTGGCCTGGCATGTGGTGTTTGTCACCGCCGAAGAAATCGACGCGTTGAACATTCTGAAGGCGACCATGGAAGGCATGCGCCGCGCCGTGCAAGGGCTATCGGTGTCGCCGAGCAAGGTTCTCGTCGATGGCAATCGCGTACCGCCGGGAATGCCCGTGCTTTGCGAAGCCATCGTCAAGGGCGATGCCAAAGTGCAGGCCATCGGTGCGGCGTCCATCTTGGCCAAAGTGGCGCGCGATCGCTGGATGATCAACCTCGATGCGCAGCATCCGGGTTATGGCTTTGCGATGCACAAGGGCTACCCAACGCCTGATCACCTTGAGGCACTGCGCAAACTGGGGCCTTGCCCAGAGCATCGCCGCAGCTTCGCGCCAGTCAGGGCGCTGATGTCGCCGCCTTTGCTCTAGGCATGACTAATGACATTGAGCCGCAAGTCATGCTGACTTTTGTGACTTACGGCTTCTTTGTGGCGCGCGGACACTGTGCCCACATCGCCACGTCCCCACCCCCGGCGATGCCACAAGGAAACCGACATGAACGCCCGCGCCTATCCCAGCAACCCGCCCGTCCTTTCTCCCTCGCCGCGCTCCGAAAGCCAGCGTCGTCAGGCTGAGTACCAGGCCTTGCGCGAATTGGCCGACCAAGTGGTGCGCTTGAACCGTTACTCGAACCGCGAACGCAGCTACACCAGCCCCCGCTACGCAGGTTAAGGACCGGCGGCAAGTCAAGCCTTGCCGCCCGGGCCTTGGCCCCGTAGCCTGCGGCGTCTGCTTCGGACGCCGCTATGCCGCCCCGCTTCGTCCATCTCAATCTCCATAGCGAATACTCACTCACGGATTCCACCATCCGATTGGCTGAGTTGGCGAAGCGCTGCGCTGAATTGGGTCAGCCTGCGGTGGCGCTTACCGACCTCAGCAATTTCTTCGGGTTGGTGAAGTTCTACAAAGAGACCGAAAGCAAAGGCATCAAGCCCGTGGCCGGCGCACAGCTCACGCTGGATGACGGCGAGAACGTGCTGGGCCGCGACGGCGCTCTCTGCATCGACAGCAGCGGCTATTTGTCGCTGTCACGCTTGATCACGCGCGCCTATCAGGATGGCCAGCGTGGCGACGTGCTTGGCGTTAGGCCTGAGTGGCTGCACGAACACCATGAAGGTCTGATCCTCACGCTGGGACACGACAGTCCCCTGGGTCATGCCATTGCCGGCGGTCGTGACGACCACGCCGAAGCCTTGCTCGATCAGTTCGCCGCGCAATTCAATGACCGCCTGTACGTTGAACTCACCCGTGTGGGCAAACCGGGCGAAGAGGCTTTCAATCGCGCTGCATTGCAACTCGCCGCTGCGCGCGGAATCCCCGCCATCGCGAGCAATGCCGTGCGCTTTCTCGCGCGCGAAGACTTCGACGCGCACG
>JAIXVL010000139.1 GCA_027483045.1 Lysobacteraceae bacterium | reverse complement strand
CGACCACGCGCGACAGCGGCAGCGCATACGTAGTGTTGTCCACTCGCACCAAAAGCGTGGGAAGGATGGCCAGCGTGAGCGGCACCTTGATGGTGAAGCGCGAGCCGTGTCCTTGCTCCGAGCTGATCTGAATTTGCCCAGAGAGCTCGCGGATTTTCGACTGCACCACGTCCATGCCTACACCGCGGCCGGAGATATCGGTGACTTCTACCTTGGTCGAAAAGCCCGGCATGAAAATGAGCTGGAAGCAGTCCTCCGCACCCAGACGCGCAGCGGCTTCCGGCGTCAGCAGGCCTTTTTCGACGGCCTTGCTGCGCAGCTTTTCTGGGTCCATGCCGCCGCCGTCATCGCGGATCTCGATGGCGACGTGGTCGCCTTCCTGACGCGCCGAAAGCACCACCTGGCCCATCGCCGGCTTGCCCGCCGCAACACGCACTGCGGGGCGCTCCACGCCGTGGTCGATGGCGTTGCGCACCAAGTGCACGAGCGGGTCGGCGAGGGCCTCGACGAGGTTGCGATCCAGCTCGGTTTCGGCGCCTTCAAGGCTCAACTCGACCTGCTTGTCCAACTGCCGCGCGACATCGCGCGCCATTTTTGGAAACCGCTGAAACACGCGGCTGACCGGCTGCATGCGCGTGCGCATGACCGAACCTTGCAGTCGCGCGGTGGCGTGGTCGAGAGCCGTCACTGCACGGTGTAGATCTTCGTCCTTCAGCTTCTCGCGCAACACCTTCAGGCGGTTACGCGCCAGCACCAGTTCGCCGGTCAAGTTGACGATGGCATCCAGGCGCTTGGTGTCCACGCGCACGGTTTGCTCGGTGTCGCCACCACCGGCGCGCGCCGGAGCGCCAGCCGCAGGCTTCGCAGAAACGGCTTTTGGCGCGGCAGATTTCGCCGGTTTGGTCGCGGTTTGTCCCGAAGCCCACACCTTGATGGCGCTGATCAGCTCCGGATCGGCCACCGGCAGTTCGCCGCCCGCGCCCAGCGCGGCCATCTGCTCCACCAACAAATCCAGACAACGCTGCGCGTAATCGAACGCGTCGTCGTCGAGCATGATCTTGCCTTCGCGCGCCTTATCGAAGGCGTCTTCCAGCGCGTGGCAGAGCTCAACCATGGGCACGAGGCCCAAAAATCCCGCGCCGCCCTTGATGGTGTGGAAGCCGCGGAAGACCGCGTTCAGCAGGCCTTTGTCGTCGGCCGCCTGCTCCAACTGCACCAACTGTTCGCCCAGGCGCTCAAGGATCTCGCCTGCTTCGACGAGAAAGTCAGCAGCAATGTCGGGGGAGACGGCCATGGCAGGCTTCCTTCAAAGACCAAGATCGGACAAGAGATCATCGGCGTCTTGTTGAGAAGCTGAAGGCTTATCGACTCCGGCCACGGCCGGACCGGAGCCGGCAAGGGGGTCGATATTCTTTTGGGAGGCGGGGCGATCGCCCGGAGGCAGGCCCAAATCGGTGAGCTGGTCGTGCACGCCGCGCACGATCAGCGCGACCTTCTTGATGATCTGGCCGGTGAGGTCCTGATAGCTCTGCGCCAAGGCCATTTCCTGCAAGTTGCCACGCAGGGATTTAAGGAGCTCGTCGTGATCAGCGCTGGGCACCATCAAGCGCTCCATCAGCTTTTGCGAGTCCTCGACCAGATCAAGCGTGCGGTTGGTGGCTTGCTCGGTCATGGCCACCACGTGGTCCAAGCGCGCGCAGGCATCGGGCAATTCGCCCACCGCCGCATCCACCGAGGGCAGTTCGCCCAGCGCTTGGCCGAGTTGCTGTGAGAGCTTGGCCAAGCCCGCCATGAGTGGCTGTTCTTGCCACTGCACGATGGCCAGCAGTTCTTGCTTCAGCGCTTCGCCATCAGCATCACTGATCGCTGCCAGAGCGGCACGCAGCCGGGCAGCAATCTCTTCGTTGCTGGCCGGGGAATTCATGCGGCGCTGTTCAGCCGCTCGAAGACCTTGCCGAGTTTTTCTTGCAGCGTGGCCGCGGTAAACGGCTTGATGATGTAACCGTTCACGCCGGCCTGAGCCGCTTCAATGATCTGCTCGCGCTTGGCCTCGGCGGTCACCATCAGCACCGGCAGCGTCTTCAGCTTTTCATCGGCGCGAATCATCTTCAGCAGCTCGATGCCCGTGGTGCCCGGCATGTTCCAGTCGGTCACCACGAAGTCGAATCCACCCTGCTTCAAGATGGTGAAGGCCGCGCCGCCATCTTCGGCCTCGGCGGTGTTGGTGAACCCCAGGTCGTTGAGCAGGTTCTTGACGATGCGTCGCATCGTCGAGAAGTCGTCAACGATCAGGATGCGCATGTTCTTGTCCACGTGGAGACCTCTTACTGCGTAATGCGAATGGAGTCGGGCATGGGCCAAGCTTGCAGGCCGGCCGGTTTCCGGGGAGTGCAGGGCGAGTGTAGACCGGCTACTCGACGTCCTCCGTGTCGTTATCGGCAGAACCGAACTCTCCTAAACGGGCCCGAAGCCGAATCATGGCCTGGCCGTGGATTTGGCAGACCCGGGATTCGGAGACTCCCAGCACCGCCCCGATCTCACGCAGGTTCAATTCCTGCTCGTAATACAGGGACAGCACCAACTGCTCGCGCTCGGGCAACTGGCCAATGGCGCCGCCCAAGGCCACCCGAAACTCAGCGGCCTGCAAGCGCCGCTCGGGCGAGTACCCCGGCCCGGCGGCCACATTGGGCTCGCCATGGTCTTCGATATGCGAATCCAGACTGAGCACCTGCCCGGAGACCGAATCCTCCAGCAGGTGGTTGTACTCCTCGGGCGTCAGGCCCAAGGCGTGGGCCACTTCTGCAGCGGTGGCCGGGCGGCCGGTGGACTGTTCGATCGCGCGCGTGGCCTCGGCGGCTTGGCGATTCTTGCGGTGCACGGAGCGCGGGGTCCAATCGCCGCGGCGGATCTCGTCGATCATGGCGCCGCGAATGCGGATGGAGGCATAGGTCTCGAAGCTGGCGCCCTGCTCACTGTCGAAGTTACGGGCGGCTTCGATCAGACCCAGCATGCCGGCTTGAACCAGATCATCGACTTCCACGCTGGAAGGCAGCCGCGCCGCCAGATGGTGGGCGATTCGCCGCACCAACTCGGCATGGCGCTCGACCACTTCAGTTGAAGCAGCGCGCTGTACGGCTCGATATTGGGCGGCGGGAGCGATCATGCGCGGGCACCTCCAGCCTCCAGCATACGCTCGACAAAGAACTCGACGTGACCGCGCGGGGCGGTGGGTCGGGTCCAGCGATGAATGCGGAGGGCGATGTCACGGAAGGCGGCCGCGGCAGGCGCGCTTGGAAAGGCATCGACGACAGGGCGCTGCTTCTGCACGGCACGGCGAAGCTGATCGTCTTGGGGAATCGCGCCCAGATAGGCCAGCGAGGCCTCGGGCAGGAACTTTTCGACCACGCGGGCCAGCTTGTCGTACAAGGCGCGACCCTCAGTGGGGCTGCGCACCATGTTGGCGATGACATGCACACGGCCCACGCCACGTTCGCGGCACAAGACCTTCACCAGTGCGTAGGCATCGGTGATCGAGGCTGGTTCGTCGCAGACGACCACCAGCACGTCCTGCGCGGCTTGGCAGAAGGTGAGTACAGCATCGTTGATGCCGGCGGCGGTATCGACCACCAAGGTGTCGACCGGCCCTTCATAGGCGGAAACGGCTTGAACGATGCCGGCGTGCTGGGCCGGGGTCATCTCGGCCATATGCCGCTTGCCCGAGGACGAGGGAATGACCTTCAACCCTCGCGGGCCTTCCAGAATGACCTCGGGCAGCGCGGCGCGCCCGGCGATCACATCGGCCAAGGTGAGTTTCGGGGTCAAGCCCAGCAGCACGTCCACATTGGCCAAGCCGAAGTCGGCATCCAGCAGCAACACGCGCTCACCCAGAGTGACCAGGGCGGTGGCCAAATTGACCGACACATTGGTTTTACCCACGCCGCCCTTGCCGGACGCCACGGCCAGCACGCGCACGGGCGCGGTGGGCGAAGGCGCCTCGTCAGGCAGCGACATCAGAATCCTCCGAGCACACCGGGCCATCTCCGGCGCGGCGCAACTCTTCCAACTTCAGCACCAAGCGGCTGGCATCGGCCATGGCGATGTCTTCCGGCACGTGCTGGCCGTCGGTGGTGTAGGCCAAAGGCAGGCCGTGACGCACCAGCACCGAGAGTGCTGCGCCCAGTCGTCCGGTTTCGTCGATCTTGGTCAGGATGGCAGCCTCGGGTGCAATGAAGCCAAAGCGTCGCACAACCTCGTCGAGGTCAGCGTTATGGGCGTTGGCCGGCATGACCAGCATGGTTCGTACCTTGCCGGCATGGCGCAGCCAGTTCAACTGCCCGACCATGGCACGGTCGCGCTGGCCGTGGCCCGCAGTGTCGATGAGCACCAGCGGATACGCCTTCAAGCGCTCGAGTGCGGCATGCAGAGCGTCTTCGCTGCCGGCTTCAACAACGGTGAGTCCGAACTGGCGTCCGTAGGTATGCAAGTGTTCGCGGCCACCGGGGCGCTGGGTATCGGTGGTGATCAAGGCGACATCGCGCGGGCCGTGCTCGGCGGCGTAGCGCGCCGCCAGTTTGGCCACCGTGGTGGTCTTGCCAGCGCCGGTGGGGCCCACCAAGGCCACGATGCCGGGCGTGCGCAGAGGATCGAAATCAGCCACCGGCAAGAGATGCGCCAACTGGCCCAGCATCAGTCCGCGCGCACGAATGGGGTCAGCGTCAGCGGGAATCTTGGCGGCCACTTCGCGAGCCAACGCGTCTTCGCAGCCATAGCTGGCAAGGGCATCGAGTGCGAATGCACGCGCCGGGCTGCCGCGTAGGCGTTCGCCGGTCATGCGCTGCATCTCGCGCTCCATCATCTCGCGCATGTCGGCCAATTCCTGACGCACCTGCAACAGGCTGGGATCTTCATCCCAAGGCGCAAGTCGAACAGCGCGCGGGCCACTGCGGCGGGCCACGGCTTCCACCTCACGTGCTTGTGCGGTTTCGGTCGCGGTGGGTGCAGCAGAACGAGCCGCAGGTGCGGGGAGGGGCTCTGGGTCCATGAAGGACGTTGCGGCGCGCGGCGTACCCGCCGCCACGGAACCGGATTCACTGGCGCGAACGATGCGCTCCTTGGCGTCGGCAAGGAACGCCGAGAAATCGGCGCGTTTCGCGGGCGCTGCAGTGGTCGGCGCAGGTGCAGGCGTTGCTTTGGCCATCGGCCGTGGCGCTGGCTCAACTGGAGCGGGCGGTGCACCACGCAAAGCGCGAGCCAATTGGTCGGGCAGGCCGGTATCGGCCTCATTCGGAAGATCGAGCGCGGTGGCCGGCTTTTGCGGCAGCAGCGACTTCAGCGCGTCTTGCGCCAATTGCTCGTCGTAGTCGGTGGCCGACACAACTTCAATGCCGCCCGGCACCGGGCGATTGGACAGGATGACCGCGTCGGCCCCCTGCTCTTCCCTGACCATGCGCAGTACCGACCTCATGTCGGGGGCTACAAAGCGCTTGATCTTCATGGTGATGGTCTCCGGTAACCGCTAACGCAAGGTGGAACGGGGTGGTTCTGAGCTTCAGCCGATCGAACCGATCAGCTTCAGGCGTTTGTCTTCGGGGATTTCGCTGTAGGCCAAGACCTGCAAGGACGGCACCCCGTGCCGGAACATCTTCGAAAGCACACCGCGCACACCGCCCGGCACCAAAAGCACCGAGGGTTCGCCGCGAGCGTCTTGCCGCTGCACGCAGTCGGCCAGACTCTGGTGCAGACGCTCGGCCAAGGTCGGTTCGAGTGCTGCGGTGTTCCCGTTCACCGAGTCCTGCAAGATGCGTTCCAAAGGCGGCGCCAGCGTGTACACCGGCAGCTCGGCCTTCATGCCATTGATCTCTTGCACGATGAATCGGCCCAACGCCGTACGCACAGCGGCGGTGAGGGCCACCGGGTCCTGCGTGGTAGCCGCATGCTCGATCAAGGCTTCGGCAATCTGGCGGATCTGCCGCACGGGCACGCGCTCGGCCAGCAGGTTCTGCAGCACGCGCACCACCACCGACAGCGGCAGCAGTTTCGGAATCAAATCGTCGACCAGTTTTGGCGCGGCTTTCTTCAGCGTGTCGAGCAGCGACTGCACTTCTTCGTGACCGAGCAACTCGGCCGCGTGTTCGCGCACCAAGTGCGACAAGTGGGTGGCGATGACCGTGGCCGGGTCGACCACCGTGTAGCCCAGCGACTCGGCCTGCGCGCGTTGTGCGCTGTGCACCCAGGTGGCATCCAAACCGAAGGCGGGGTCTTTTCCGGGAATACCCGACAACTCGCCGAAGACATGGCCGGGATTGAGGGCCATTTCACGATCGGGGTGCACTTCACCACCGGCCACCGGCACGCCATGAATAAGGACGCGGTATTGATTGGGCGGCAGATCAAGGTTGTCGCGAATGTGCACGGCCGGAATTAGGAAGCCCAAGTCCTGCGTTTGTTTGCGGCGAATCGCTTTGATGCGCGCCATCAAATCACCGCCCTGCGCTTTATCCACCAAGGGGATCAAGCGGAAGCCCACTTCCAAACCCAAAGCATCCACAGGGCGCACTTCGTCCCACGACAACTCGGCTGCCGGGTTCGGGGCACCCGCGAGCGCCGAACCGGCGATGGCTTTGCGGGCCTCGTCATCAGCCACGCGCGCGAGCTCCGCCTGCTCACGCTGGTAGATCATCCAAGAGAGATAGCCAAGACCGGCCGCGAACGTCAAAAAGGCGACATTCGGCATGCCCGGCACCAAGCCCACCAAACCGATGATGGCGGCGGTGACCGCCAATGCGCGGTACTGGCCAAACACCTGGCCAAACATGGCGTTGCCCATGTCCTGCGAGCGCGACACGCGGGTCACGATCACCGCCACGGCAGTCGACACCAGCAGCGCCGGAAGCTGCGCAACCAAGCCATCACCGATGGCCAAGAGGATGTAGGTCTCGGCCGCCTGTCCCGCCGAGAGGCCGTGCTGCAGCATGCCGATGGCAAAGCCACCAATCACGTTGATGAAGAGGATGAGGATGCCGGCGATGGCGTCGCCACGAATGAACTTGCCTGCACCATCCATCGAACCGTAGAAGTCGGCTTCCTCGCGCACTTCTTCGCGACGCAGCCGGGCTTCTTCGCGGGTCAGCACGCCAGCGTTGAGGTCGGCGTCAATCGCCATCTGCTTGCCGGGCAAGGCATCCAAGGTGAAGCGCGCGGCCACTTCTGAAACACGCGTGGCGCCCTTGGTGATGACGATGAAGTTGATGATGGTGAGGATGGCGAACACGATGATGCCGACGGCGAAGCTGCCGCCGATGACGAAGGCACCGAAGCTGGCAATGACTTGGCCCGCAGCATCGTGGCCTTCATGGCCGTGCAGCAGCACCACGCGCGTCGAAGCCACGTTGAGCGCCAAGCGCATCAAGGTGACCAAGAGCAGCACGGTGGGGAAGATCGAGAACTCGAGCGGGCGCTTCACATAAATCACTGCGAGCAGCACCACCAACGAAGCGGCGATGTTCAGGGTGAACAACACGTCCAAGGCCAGCGGCGGCAACGGCACCACAATCATGGCCAGCACGCCGATCAATACCAGCGGGATAGCAGCACCCTGCTGAATGATCTGCCGGGTGCGGTCGTAGGGGGTCATCACGGCGGCCATGGATCAACGGCGTCCAGAACGGAAAGTCGAACTCTCCGTGCAAGGCCTGTGCCACCGGCTTAGGGCGCCGGGTCTGGTCGCTCCAGATCATCGAAGCCAGGCAAGCTCGGGTGCGGCCCACGGCGCGGATTCCACACGCGCAGTTGGTACACGTAGCTCAGCACCTGGGCCACCGCCTGATACAGCTTCACCGGAATCTCGCGGCCGATCTCACTCTGCGCGTGCAGCACACGCGCCAACGGCGGCGCGCTCACGATCGGCACTTTGTGCGCATCGGCGACCTTGCGAATGTTGAGCGCCACTTCGTCGGTGCCCTTAGCCACCACGATCGGTGCCCGTGCTTTGCTGTTGTCGTACTTCAAGGCCACGGCGTAGTGCGTTGGGTTCACCACCACCACATCGGCGGTGGGTACGGCTTCCATCATTCGACGATTGGCCATTTCGTGTTGCAGCCGGCGAATGTGCTGCTTCACTTCCGGCCGGCCTTCCATTTCCTTGGATTCTTCCAGCAACTCCTGACGCGTCATCTTCAGGCGACGCTTCCAACTCCACAGTTGGAACGGCACATCCAGCGCGGCCAACAGAACGAGGCCCGCGCCCATCACGATGAGCAGGCCAAGAATCAGCGAGAAGCCCATCGGCGCCGCCGTGGCCAAGGGCAGTTGCGCCAGATAGAGCAGGTCGCCCTCGTACACGATGAAATAAATGGTGCCGACCGTGCCCAGCATCAGCACGCGCAGCAGTGATTTTCCGAACTCACCCAAACCCTGCGCGCCCCACATACGCTTCAGGCCTGCGATGGGCGAGAGGCGTTCCATATTCGGAGCCAAGGCTTCGGTACTGAAGTTGAAACCCATCACCACTGGCGCAATAAACGCCGCCACGAAACACACGGCCAGCAGCGGCGCAACGTAAAGAAATAACTCACCCGCCGAAAGGCCCATGCGCGATACCAGTTCAAAGCCCATGCCGCGGGCCTGCCCAGCGTTCTCGAGCTGCTCGCGCATCCAACCCAGCGAGTGCTGAGCCATCCAGCCGCCAAAAGCCATCAAGGCCAGAATCGAGGCGACAAACACCGAGGCCGTGGCCAGCTCGGCTGAGCGCGGACTGTCGCCGCGCTCACGCGCGTCTTTCAGCCGTTTCGGTGTTGGCTGTTCGGTTTTCTCCTGGCCGCTTTCGCTTTCTGCCATGGCTAGCCCAGCCAGCCCAAAGCCACATTGAAGGCGTTGTCGAACAACGCCTGCACTGGGCTAAGCAGTTGCGTGGAAAGTGCAGCCATCAAGATCAGGCCGACCAGCAAGGACGCCGGCAAACCCAATTGAATGGGGTTAAGCGAAGGCGCAGCACGGCTCATGACGCCGAAGGCCAAGTTGATCACCAACATGGCCAGCACAACGGGCAGCGCGATTTGCAGACCGACCATGAACAGCTGGCCCGCGAATTCGGGAATCGCGCGCAGGTTCTCAGCATTGGGTGCCCAAGCCGAAGCCAGAGGCACTGCTTTCCAGCTATCGGCCAACAACTCGATCAGCATCAAGTGCCCGTTCATCGCCAGGAACAGCAGCGAGAAGCTCAAGTAAAACCATTGCCCCACCACGCCCGCATTGGTACCGCGCAAAGGATCAGCGAGCACAGCGAACGACAAGCCCGTGCCTTGCGCCACCAACTCGCCGGCCAGCGCGCCGGCTTCAAATGCCAAGCGCAGAACAAAGCCCATCGCCACACCGATCAAGAGCTCGCGCGCCACGGTCAAAATGGTGAGCGGGTCGATGCCCGGCAAAGGGGGTGGCGGGCCGGCCAAGGGCGCCATCGCAAAGGCCACGCTCATCACCAGCATGGCCTTCACACGACGCGGCACCGAGCGCGTACCGAACAACGGCGACACCATGAACAAGCCGCCCACACGCATGCTCGCCCAGAGCGTGGCGTTGATCACTGCCAACATCTCCTGCCCATCAAGCACGATGCTGGGAATGACCGGTGCGGTCATGCCTTAGCCCACCAACTGCGGAATGCGTTGGAACAGCGCGATGGTGAATTCAACCAACTGGCCAAGCAGAAAGCTGCCCATTGCCGCGAGCGCCAAGGCCATCGCCACGGCCTTTGCGATAAACGCGACCGTGGGCTCGTTGATTTGCGTCGCGGCCTGCACCAAACCCACCACCACGCCCACCACGAGTACGACCAACAGCAGCGGGCCACCCACCAGCACGGCCAACTCAAGACCCATGCGCAATTCGTTGAGTGCGGTTTCCGGCGACACGCTAAGCACCCACCGCGTTGAAGCTGCCGGCCAAAGTGCCCACCACCAACACCCAGCCATCCACCAGAACAAACAACAGAATCTTGAACGGCGCCGAGACCAGCATGGGCGACATCATCATCATGCCCATGGACATCAGCACGCTGGCCACCACCAGATCGATGATCACGAACGGAATAAAGATCAGAAACCCAATCTCGAACGCGGTTTTCAGCTCCGAAGTAATGAACGAAGCCACGAGCACGCTGAAGGGAATATCTGACGGCTGTGCAAAGCCCTGCGTGTGTCCAGAGAGGTTAGCGAAGGTCAACAGATCGGTATCGCGAATCTGCGCCAGCATGAAGGCGCGGAAGGGCTCCGATGTAGCGGCCCACCCCGCTTCAAAACTCAGCTGCCCATTGAGATAAGGCGAAAGCCCGTTCGTCCAGGCCACCTCACCCACCGGCATCATCACCATCATGGTGATGAACAGGGCCAAGCCCACGAGAATCTGATTCGAAGGCGTTTGCCCGGTGCCGAGCGCCATGCGCAACAAGGCCATCACCACGATGATGCGCGTGAATGCCGTGCAAGCCAGCAGCAGCGACGGCAACAGCGTGAGTGCCGTCATTCCGAGCAAGACGCTCAGCGACACGCTGATGTCTTCCCCACCCACATTGGCGATGCTCACTTCGGGCAAACCCGTGGGCTGCGGGCCTGCGGGCGTGGCCCAAGCCAAGGCAGGCAGGAGCAAAAGCAGGAGGGGCAGCAGTCGACGCGCGAAGGGCAGGAGATTCACGGGCTTGGCTTTCAGCGAGGGTCGAACCCCACGTGCAAGCGCTGTGCCAGAAACTTTCGCTTATGCCGAGTCTTTCGACTTCAAGCGCGCCAACATTTCGGCAAACCCTGCCTGCGTGGGGGCATCCAGCAAAGGCTCGGGCAAGGTGTAAAGCAGGTTCACGCCGTGCTGGGTCACGCCCAGAAGCAACTGTTGGCCACCACAGTCGACGATGACCACGCGCTCGCGCGGCCCGATGGCCAAACTGGCCACGACGCGCAAACCCGACAGCGGTCGAAGTCCGGCGCCTGGCAGCTTTTTCAGCGCCCAGGCCAGCACCAGAATCAGCGCGACAACAAAGGCCAGCGCTGCAAACGAACCGCCGATGCCGGAGAGACCCATCAGCGCAGCCGCTTGATGCGTTCGCTGGGGCTAACGACATCGGTGAGCCGCACGCCGAAGCGTTCGTTCACCACAACGACTTCGCCTTGCGCCACCAACGTGCCATTGACGTAAACGTCGAGCGGTTCGCCGGCCATGCGCTCCAACTCCACCACCGAGCCCTGATTGAGCTGCAGAAGATTGCGAATCGGAATGCGCGCGCGGCCCACTTCTAGAGTGAGTGTGACCGGCACATCCAGAATGAGGTCGAGGTTGACGTCGCTGTTCGACGACGCGCTCGCGGGTGCCGGGCTGGGGGCCAAATCGCCCCACATGGCCAGATCGGCGGCGTCTTTTTCAGTGCTCATGCGTGCCTCCTCAACTCGCCATCGGCTTGCCGCCGGTGGGCGTGACTTTGGTGATCTTTACGGCGTTCTTGCCTTGGTGCAGGCCAAACTCGCCCTCAAACAGCGGCAGTTGCTCGACCAGCAGACGAATCGTTTTCGGAATATCGATGGGCAGCACATCGCCCACCTTTAATGCGGTGAGTTGACGCACGGTGACCGTGCGCGTGGCGAGCAAGCCCGACAATTCCACTTCGGCAATATGCAGCTGCTCGCGCACCGTATCGGGGAAGGTGTCGTCTTTCTCGGCGCGGTCCGACGCAATGCCGGCATCCAACAATTCGCGCAAAGGCTCGAGCATGGCGTAAGGCAGGGTCACATGCATCTCGCCGCCGCCGCCTTCCAACTCCACATGAAACTTCGACACCACCACGTACTCACGCGGGCTGACGATGCTGGCGAAATGCGGGTTCACTTCGGAATTCGTGTATTCGAATTCGACATGCATCACCGGCGCCCAGGCTTCGGTCAGGTCGACGAAGGCTTGCTTCAGCATCAACTGGATCACACGCATTTCGGTGGGCGTGAACTCGCGGCCTTCGATCTTGGCGGGGAAACGCCCCGCGCCACCAAAGAAGTTGTCGAGCACCGCAAACACCAGCGTGGGTTCAAAAACCACCAAGCCCGTGCCGCGAAGCGGCTTCATCTTGATGAGGTTGAGGTTCGTCGGCACATACAGCGTGTGCAGGTAATCGGCGAACTTCATCATCTCCACGCCGCGCACCGAAAGGTCGGCAGAGCGGCGGAGCAAGTTAAACAAACCCACACGCCACATGCGCGCAAAGCGCTCATTCACCATCTCGAGCGTGGGCATGCGCCCACGCACGATGCGGTCCTGCGTCGCGAAATCGAAGTTTCGCGCCTCGCCAGCAGGCACCGCGGCTTCGGTTTCGACCGCGCCCGAATCCACGCCGTGCAGCAGGGCATCGATTTCGTCTTGGGACAGCAGGTCGCTCATGGTGTGGCCCGGTTATTGGGTAACAAAACTAGTGAACAGCAGCTGGTCGACGACCTTCTTTTTACCGGTCTGCTCTTCCAGAACGCGGTTGGCCTCTTCCAAGGCTTTGGCTTGCAGCTTCGGCATGGCATCGGGCTGGTCCAGATCCGCCGCCGTGGTCGTACGGAACAACATCAACAGTGCGCTGCGAATGGCCGGCATATGCGTCTCGATGGCCTTCTGCCCAGGCTCGGTGCGCGTGGCCATTTGCACTTCGATCTGCAGGTACTTGGCATTTCCACCGGTCAGATTGACGATCAGCGGGCCTTTGATCTCGACGTAGCGCGCCTCTTCCTTCGGCGCAGCGGCCTCACCCTCACCCTCGCCTTCTTCGCCCTCGGCTGCCGCAGCGGCTTCGCCTTCGGCGGGGGCGTGGGCTGCCTTCGGCATCATGAAAAACATGATGCCGCCCACCAGAACCGCGGAAAGCACGGCCGCGCCCACAATGGGAACGATCGGGAGCTTGGGCTTGGCGGGCGCATCAGCGGCAGGCGCAGCGGCGGGCTTTTTGTCGGCCATGGAGCAGTTCCTTCGAGGTCAGGGGCGTTGGTGCAAGGACCGTGCCGCGGCGAATCGGCTCTGGATGCCAGAAAGCCGTCGTTCCGCCCGCGAAGTCCCGGTTCGCGGTAGTAGGCGCTGAAACGCGCGGGCGTTCAATTCCCGGATTCTGTGTTTTGCTGACAATTGGCCGATCGAATGTTGGCATTCTTGCCGCCGGCCCCTCCCAGGGGCCGAAGGATCAGCACGGCGGCTCGCGCGCCGCACCGGCTCGGGCTGTCCCCCGGCCAGCGTCCTGCCCATGCCCGCCGACTGCGGCACGTGGGTCGCCGATGCCCCTTCCCGCCCATCCCGGCCCCCGCCGGGAATGGTGCGATTTGTGGTGGAGGTGGCGTTTCTCCGACTTCCCAAGGCCAAACGGGCTTGCCACACTCGGCTGCTATGCCTCTCACCTCCCTCCTCGCTGTCCTACCGGCTCCAGCCGCCCTCTCGCGCGTTGGTCGCGCATGAGCGCGACTTCCGGGGCTGTGCCACGCCTCCGCGTGGCTTTGGTGGAAGACGATCGCACCGAGGCCGAGCGCGCCATGAAAGCCCTCCGCGGCTTGGGGCATGAGGTGGAGTGGTACCCCACCGGGGTCGACTTCATGACCGAGGTGCGCGACGCGCGCCATGATCTGTTCCTGCTGGACTGGGCCTTGCCCGACAGCGAGGGCATCACCCTGATCAACTGGATTCACCGCACGCTGGGCCGTCGGGCGCCCATCATCATCTTCAGTCGCTTCGATGACGACGCCCGGGTGGTCGAGGCCTTGGCCGCCGGAGCCGACGACTACATCACCAAGCCCACATCGCCCTCGGTGCTGGTGGCGCGCATTTCCGCCATTTCGCGACGCTCGCAACCCAATGCCCAGCCCTCGCTCACGCTCGAGCACGGGGTGTACCGCTTGGATGGCAGCACACGTCAGGTCACGCGCGACGGCCAAAGCGTGGAACTGCAACCCAAAGAATTCGACCTGGTGTGGTACCTGTTCGAGCACCGCGACCGCTTGCTGCGCCGCGAAGAAATCTTGGCGGCGGTATGGGGCCGAGATAAGCCCACTTCGGCGCGTACGCTCGACACCCATCTGTACGGCGTGCGTCGCAAGCTGATGTTCGCCGAGCACGGCTACCGGGTGAGTAATGTGTACCGCGAAGGCTACCGGCTGGAGCGCGTGCAACCGGGCACTGACTCAGTCGACTGAGTCCGGCTCGGGGACTTCCATCGGTAGCTCGATGCGGAACTCCGCGCCGCCTTCGGGCCGGTTGTCGACGAACACCGTGCCGCGATGGCGGGCCACCACGCTCATCACCATGGCCAAGCCAAGACCCATCGAGCGCGTCGACCCTTTCGTGGCACGCGCCAGAGGGCCGAAGGGCTGGAACAGCTGGCTTCGCCGTGAGGGTGCGATGCCCGGGCCCTCGTCACGCACCGAGATTGCGAGCGCCGCACCGCGACGCGTCAACCCGACCTGCACGTGCCCGCCCTGGGGCGTCATGCGCACGGCATTACTGAGCAAGTTCTCGACCGCGCGGCGCAGCAAGGCCCCATCGCCAGTGACCCAGCCGGGCTCGCCATCGTCGATCTGAACATCGATCTTGACGCCCTTCGTTGAGGCTTCGGGAGCACTGGTTTCGACTGCTTCAATCAGCACATCCGCCAACAGAACCGGCTCGTGGCGAGTGAACGCTTCTGGCGAAGCCGAGCGCACGAAATCCAGATAGGTCGTGGCCATGTCCACCATGCGTCGCGACAGGCGTTCGGCCACTTGCAGCAGTTCGCGTGTGTTCGAGGCCAGGCCTGCATCCTGCTGCGCGCCCTCGCAGAGTTCGATGAGCGCATGCGCGGGGGCACGCAAATCATGCGAAAGGAAATCGATGGCGGCTTCGCGCTCGCGTTGGTCGGCAATAAGGCTGGACACCTCGGTGACACACACCATGGTGTCGTGATGGCGCTGTTCGCGCCCCGCGGGCAGAGGCTCGAAGGCCACAATGACGTCGCGTTCGCCGCAGCGCGCCAACAGTCGCGCGCTGCCCGAGCCCAAGTAAGTGCCTGCATCGGCGGGCAGCACCAGCTCCACCGCGCTGAGCCATTCGCGCAGATTTGAGCTGGGCGCTTCCGAATCGCTGCGCCACGAGAGTGCCAGTGCATTACTCAAGCGGATGCGTTGCTGTGCGTCGACGACCACGATGGCTGCAGGCTGCACATCGATGAGGCGGTGCACGTACTCACGCTGCTGACGAATGCTGCTGATGGCTTCGCGCACTGCTGCTAGAGCATGCTCGAAGTCGAAAGCGCCGCGGATAGGTGTTGGTGCTTCTGCCTCGCGCCGCAGCACCGCCAACTCCGCGGCCAACTGCGCGGCTGCACGTGAAAAGCGTTGCGCCAACGCAATGCCCAGCAAGGTGGGCATGGCGATGAGCAAAGCCACGGGCGGCAGCCAAAACAGCAAGCGATAGGCCAGCAGGTAGACCAAGACCATGACGGCCATGGCCGCTGCAGCCACCCAAACCGTGTGCTGCTGCGGAACCCAAGCGATCAAAACTCCGAAGCCCAGTACCAACAGGAAGACAACCGCGGAATCGCCCCACACCGGCATCAGCCGGAACACGTGGCCGGTGAACAATGCCGCCGTTGCTTGAGCTTCGAACTCATCAACAGTGAGTCCTTCATCAGCCCAAGCCGACACCGCCGTGGTCAGATTGACCTGATGGTCTTGCTCGCTCTGCCCAATGATGACGATGCGATCGCGCCACGCCTCTGGATGCACCGTGCCATCCAGCACATCGGCCGCAGAAATTGTTTTGATGCTCTTTGCCGGCCCGAGAAAGGCAAAGGCATAGAAGTCTTCAACGCGCGGCGACTCCATCAGGGCAGCAAGCTGCGCGCGCCGCTGCTCTGGCACCACATCGCCGGCGCGCTGCAGGAGTGCCACAGCGAAACTGGGGCGCATGGCTCCAGCCAATGGCGCGGCATAGAAACTTCCGCGAATTACGTTGTCCTCGCCAATGCCCAGAAGCTGCAAGCCCAAACTGCGGAATCCCACCGCCTCGGCAATCGCAAATCCTTCCTCGGCCGAGCGATTGGGATCGGGCGCAAGAAACGCCTTGCCGATGGTGTTGCCATGCCTGCTCAATGCTGCGCGCAGCACTTCTGAGCCCTCTTTGTCGCGCGGATCGCGAGGGTCGAAGTACAGGTACGCGCCGATCACGCGAGGCTTCACCTGATTCAAGCGATCAACCAAGCGGGCCAAGGCCAATGGTCGGCGATCAACGAAATCGGGATAGCGACGCTCGGCTTCGCCGTCGATGGCGATCAGCACAATCTGCTCGGGCGCTTCGCGCTGATGCATACGCATCAGCTGGTCGTACATGCGCGTATCGAAAGGCGACAGCCAATCCACGGCCACCAGCGCGGCTGCAACGAGAGCAACGATCAGTACATGATAAGGAAGCCGGCGCATGGGATTTTCGAGCCTAGGGACGCCGAGTGTAAGGCTCAGGGCGAGCTTGGCGCTCCGTTCAAGGCTTCTAGCGCCACCGCCGTCATTGAACGAACTCCAACCGACAAGGAAGTTTCGTCGAGCAGGAACTTCGGCGAATGGTTCATCGGCGCCGTACGTGGGTCGATACCCGGTGCAGTGCTTCCCACGAACCAGAAGAAGGTAGGCGCGACCGTGGCGTACTGCGAGAAATCCTCAGCAATAGTGAGCAGCGGCATTTCCACCACCTTTTCGTCGCCCAGTACAGACTCCAGCGCAGCACCGCCGCGCTCTGCGCGTTCGGCGGCATTCGCGGTGAGCGGCGCATTGTTGTTGACGGTAAGTTCGGCGGTGGCCCCACTGGCCTCAGCTAAGGCCTTTGCGGTGCGCTCGAAACGCGCAATCACATCGCGACGCACTTCAGCATCGAAGGTGCGCAACGTGCCGGTCATCATGGCTTCGTCGGGAATAATGTTGAAACGCACGCCGGCCTGCATCTGGCCTGTGGTGAGCACCACCGGCGAACGCACCACATCCACTTGGCGCGCAACGATGCTCTGCATCGCCAACTGAATCTGCGCGGCCACGGTGATCGGATCGACGCCGTCCCAAGGCCGCGCGCCATGCGTTTGGCGACCGCGGATCCTCAGCACCCACTCATCGGCCGACGCCATCGTGGCGCCGCTGCGATAGCCCACGGTTCCTGCCGGAAGCGCCGCCCACACATGCAGGCCGAACACCGCTTCCGGCTTGAAGTTGGCGAACAGCCCGTCTTCGATCATGGCGCGCGCACCAGCGATCTGGCCGGGCTCGGGCGGGCCTTCCTCAGCGGGCTGGAAAATGAACATCACTTCGCCGGGGAGTTCGGATTGCATGCCGGCCAACACTTCGGCGACGCCCATCAAAATGGCCACGTGTGCATCGTGGCCGCAGGCGTGCATCACGCCGACGTCTTGACCGCGATACGTCGTGCGCACCTTAGACGCAAAGGGAAGGCCGGTTTCTTCGGTAACGGGAAGCGCATCCATATCGGCACGCAAGGCAATCCGCGGCCCGGGCTTTCCACCTTTCAGAATCGCAGCAACACCGGTCACGCCGAGCCCCGTGCGAACTTCAAGGCCCAAGGAACGCAGGTGTTCCGCGACCTTCGCGGCGGTGCGAACTTCCTTTGCGCCCAACTCGGGGTGCTGATGCAAGTCGCGACGCCAAGCTTGCACTTGCGGCAGCACGGCTTCGATGCGCGCTTCGGGAAGGCTCGGCGTAGCCGCCACAGGAAGTGCGAGCGCAGCAAAGGCAAGGCAGACGCAAGGAGCGATCAGGCGCATGGGTGGTCTCGGAAACGGGGCCGCTACAGCAAACGCGATTCGCGCCGCGCAATCAAGCGGCGCGCATGGCCTTACTCGTAGCGCAGCGCTTCGATCGGATCGAGCGATGCCGCCTTCGAGGCCGGCATGATGCCGAACACCACACCCACCAGTGCCGAGAATCCGGCGGCCGCCGCAACCACCCAGATCGGCACAGAGGCCGGTGGAAATCCGGGAATCAGCGCTGCAATACCAAAACCCGCCCCAATGCCGAGCACGATGCCGATGATGCCGCCGAGCAGCGCAAGCAAGGCCGCTTCAAGCAAGAACTGCACAAGAATGTCGCGGCGCGTGGCGCCAAGGGCCTTGAGAATGCCGATCTCACGCGTTCGCTCGGTGACGGACACCAGCATGATGTTCATGATGCCGATGCCGCCTACCAGCAAACTAATGCCCACCACACCGCCCACGACCAAGGTGGCGGTGCCGGTGATTTGATCGAATTGCTTCACGAAAGCATCGGCGGCTTCGACCTTGAAGGTGTCGTCTGCGGCGGAGCGACTGCCGCGCGCTGCACGCACTTCACGAGTCACGCGATCACGCGTGGCATTGACCTGCTCCAGATCGGGCACGGTAAAACTGACCTGCATGAAGGGTTGATTGCTGGCACCCATCATTGAACGACCAACATCGAAAGGAATGATGGCGTAGTTGTCCAGGCTGAAACCGAGAAGATCGCCCTGCTTTTCCATCAGGCCAATCACTTTGAACCACTCGCTGCCAATGCGCAGGTATTCGCCGGTCGGGTCTTTCGGCATGTTTAGGTCGTCGCGCAGCTTTTCGCCGATCACCGTGACGCGACGACGACCGCGATCATCAGCGGCCGCTAGAAAGCGCCCCTTTGATGGCCAACGTCCGTACACCGCAGCGTACTCGGCCGTGCTGCCGCGTACATCCGCCGTGACCGTGCGGCCTTTGTAGCTCAAGCCTGGCGCGCTCACGACCAGGATTGGCGCGACTTGCCCCACACCCGGAACGCGATAGCGCACCACATCCAAGTCTTCGAAGGTGATGTAGTTCAACTTGCCGGTACGGAAGTTGTCGTTGGTGTTCACTGCTTGCAGCGTGAGCGTGCTGCCGCCGAGTTCAGCCAACTGGCCCTTGATGGAGGCCGAGAAGCCTTGCACCAAGGACACGACGGCAATCACCGAGCCTGTGCCGATCACGATGCCGAGCGTAGTAAGTACGCTGCGCATTCGATTGGCCAGCAAGCTCGCCAGCGCTGCGCGAAAGGCTTCCAACAGGGCTTGCATCAGTGCGCTTCCGCTTGCGGCGCGTTTGTACGCGACGGATTGATGCGGTCTTCCACGATCTTCCCGTCATTCACGCGAACGGTGCGATGGCAGTGCGCCGCAATATCAGGTTCGTGGGTCACCACCACCACGGTTTGGCCCTGCGCATGCAGTTCATCGAACAAAGCCATGATCTCGGCCGACGTGCGCGAATCTAGGTTGCCCGTGGGCTCGTCGGCCAACAGCAGAGAAGGTCGTCCCACGAGCGCGCGGGCTACGGCGACGCGCTGCCTTTGCCCACCAGAAAGCTGATTGGGCAAATGATCCAATCGATTGCCCAAACCCACGCGCTGCAACGATTCAATCGCCAAGCGCTTGCGCTCAGCGCGCGGCAAACCGCGATACACCAAGGGCTGTGCCACGTTGTCGAGAACGGTCATGCGTGGCAGCAAATGGAAACTCTGAAAGACAAACCCGATCTCACGATTGCGCACTTGGGCCAAGGCGTTGTCGTCCAGCGTGGCGGTATCGCGGCCATTGAGCAGGTAATGGCCTTCCGTGGGCGTATCCAAGCAGCCCAGCAAATTCATTAGCGTGGACTTGCCGGAACCCGACGGCCCAATCAGCGCCATGTACTCATTGCGACCGATGAACAAATCCACGCCATCCAGCGCGCGCACTTCTTGATCGCCCATGCGATACAGCTTGCGAATGCCCGAGAGCTCGATCACGCGGCGTCTGCCTCGTCGGCGCTGTCCTCTTCCTCGTCTGCGTCTTCTTTTGCGTCTTTGTCTTTGTCTTCGGCTTCGATCTGCTCAACTGGGCCGCCTTCAGCCAGCTGTCGCAACGCGCGCGCCGGGCCCGCGGCCACTTGCTCGCCCGCCTTCAAGCCTTCGGTAATGTGCTGCCACTGGTCATCGGCCTCACCCACCTTCACCGCCACCTTGTTGGCGCGGCCGTCGCTCACCTTCCAAACGTGATGCTCGATCTTGCGCGGCTCGGGCTCACTGGTAATCACCGCTTCAACGGGCACGGCCAGCACCTTCTCGCCATCGCCCAGGAACAGATCGGCGCGCACACTCATGCCCGAACGCAAGGCCATACCCTCTTTCGGCACCAGCTCGGCGATTACTTCATACGCACGGCCCTGATTCTCGATGATGGGTGCCAAGGCCACCTGACGCACCGTTCCGCTCACTGCATCGTCAGGGAATCCCGCGGCGTACACATCGACCTTCTGGCCGATGGCGACCTTGGCGATATCGCCTTCGTCCACCTTCAGGCGTGCTTCGATGGCGGCGGTATCTGCCAACTTCATCATTTGCGCGCCCACCAGCGCCGAGGTCGACGGAATTGCTGTTTCGCCCACCTTGATGCTGACAGCCACGATGGTGCCGTCCATGGGCGCAACGACTTCAGTCTTCTGCAGCAACTCGCGCGCGTCATTGAGTACGGCATCAGCGCGGCGCAGTGATTCCTCGCTACTGCGAAGTTCGATGCGTGCAAGTTCCAACTGATTTCGCTCTTCATCGAAGCGCGACTGGTCGATGGTGCGCGCCTCGATCAACTTCTGGAAACGTGCGAACTGCTTCTCGCGCAATGCCAAAGTCACGCGTTGCCGCTCGATGGCGATCAGGGTCTGCCTGCGATTAGCCTCTTCACGCTCAATGGCATTGCGATAAGTCTGCGGATCAAGGCGCAACAGCACTTGGCCACGCTTCACCACGTCGCCCTCTTTCACCAACACCTCGGTCACCTGCGCCAATACCTCGGAGGTCAGGTTCACTTCGGTGCGGTAAGCCAAGGTGCCCGAGGCCAAGATGGTGGGGCGAAGCTCCTGCGTGCTCGCCGTGGCGATATCGACCTTCACTGCGTCGGCGCCACCCCGGTTCGCAACAAAGGGCAGGGCCAAGATAAGGACGATGCCGCCCGCGATGAGTGCTTTCTTTGGAATGCGCATGGTTTAAGTCAGTGCGATGGCGAGCCACACGCCGTAGATGACCACTGAAGGCAAGGCCGCCACGAAGAGGGCGCCCGGCCACTTGCCGCCGGTGATCGTTTTCCAACCCAAGGCGCCCAAACCGATCGCCCAGAAGGCCAGCAAGTCAAAGCCCTTCGCCAAGCTACTGAGCGCGTGGTCGTAAGGCAGTTTGACCAGAAGCGGATCGACGTGAGTGAGCATGAGCTGCTCTTGGCCCGTTTGCGGCGCCATGGTGAGTGCGCCCACCAGCCCAACCAGAAGGCCAAGAACCGTCGGCATGCTCGACCAAGAGGCCAGTGCCAAACCGTGCTTGAACGACACCGCCGCACCGGCAATCTTGCCGGCCAACAGGTAGTAGAGCGCCAGAATGCAAAACACGATGGGCACGAAGATGAGGCTGGTTGCTGCGCCGATATAGCCTTGGGTGCTTGCGGCGGGCATGAACTGCTTGGCTTGTGCGATTTCTGCGGGCGTCATGGTTTGCCCCGACATCAAAAGAATGTGGTCGGTGTACCAAGTCGGATCAACGCGCAGAAAGTAGGCGAGGATCATGCCCACCGTTGCGAGCACGAACACCAGCAGCGGGACCAGAAAGGTGGGCTTTTCCTTCTGCGCGGCAAAAACCTTGGCAGGCTCCAAGAAGATGTCGACAAGCTGCATGTGTGCATTCCCCAATGCGTGAATGAAATCCAACGCGGTCACATTGCGCCCTACCAACGCTGGACAGAAGTGACTTTGGTCATGGCTCACCGGTACGCGCTACAGCCGTCCCGCGCGCTTAATGGCGAGGTAGTGCTGCACCAGCGCCGCCGGGAGTTGCTCGCAGCGCACATCCAGGACGTCGATTTTCTGGGCGCGTAGTTGCGCATGCGCCTCGCGCCGATGCGCCAGATGTTGATGCGTGGCACCCACGCGCAGCGCGCTCTCAAAGCTGGCGGGCTCCTGCGCCAAGGTGGCATCCAGCGAGGCTTCGCGCAGGCTGGCCACGCAGACGAGATGCCGGCGCTGCAGCAGCTTCAGGCCGGCCGCCAGATCATCCACGTCTTCGTCGCGCACATTGGTCACCACCAACACCAAGGTGCGACGCGGCTGCGCGACCAACAGACGCCGCGCCGCTTCCAAGTAATCCGACGCGACCGGCGCGGGCTGCACGTCGAAGGTGGCTTCAATCAGTCGATCCAAGGCGCCCGCTCCTCGCACCGAAGGCACGGCGCGTTCGGCGGCCCCGAACGTTTGCAAGGAAACCGCATCGCCTTGGCGAAGCGCGGTGTAAGCGACCAACAAGGCGGCATTCAGCGCGTGGTCGAAGTGGGTCAAGCCACCATCTTCCGCCAGCATGCGGCGGCCGCTGTCGAGCAGCAGTGCCACGCGCTGATTGCGCTCTTCTTGGTATTCGCGCGAGATCAATCGGCGCGCGCGCGCCGTGGCCTTCCAATCAATCTGCCGCAGGCTGTCGCCGGTGCGGTACTCACGCATCTGGTGAAACTCAGTGCCATCGCCACGCTTTCGCGCCAAGTGCGCGCCGGTCATGCGTGTTGCTTGTTCGGCGGTGTGCAATGCCAAGCCAGCCAAGGGCGCGAAGTTCGGAAACACGCGCACAGCGTCGCGCGGCCCAATGCGATGAGTGCGCGTGAACAAGCGAAGCACCGAGGCCTGCTGCCACCACGCAGGCTCGAACACCGCTTCGCCACGCCGCGGTGCGCAGCAGCGATACGTGAGTTCAATCGACTCGGCGGCGCCGATGCGCAAGCGGCGCGGCTGGTCTTCCACCGCCCAGTCGGCCGGGTGGCCATCGTGCACGGTACCGCGCAAGGGGCGACGCGTGGCATTCACCAACGTGAGCGTGACTTTGGCCCACGGCCCCAAGGGCATCACCGCGGGCACATTGCGCAGCAGTTGTGGCGGTGCGTGACGCAGAAGCACTAGCGCATCGAGCAAGGCGGCAAACGCAAGCAAAGCGCCAGTCCATTGCCAGTAGGGCAAGGGCAGCTCGGCCAAGGGAATGGCCAAACCGGCCAAGCCCCAGGCAGCGGCTACGGCGATGAAAGCGGGCGCGGGCCTCACTTCTGCGGCGCCCTCACGCGCTCACGCAGCGCTGACAGCACGGCGTCAGGCGTTTGGCCTTCCAGCTGCAGTTCGGGGCTGAGCGCAATGCGATGACGCAAGGCTGGCAGAACCACCCCGCGCACATCATCGGGCACCACAAAATCGCGGCCTTCCATCGCCGCTTGCGCGCGCGCCAAGCGCACCAGGGCCAGACTTCCGCGCGGGCCAGCGCCCATGCTGATGCCCGGCCACTCGCGCGTGGCGCGCACTAGACGCACGGCGTAATCCAACACCGTGTCGTCGACATGCACTTGTGACACCGCCTGCTGCATCGCGACCACATCGTCGGGGCCGATCAGTGCAGAGAGCTTCGCCAGATCGAACTCGGCGCTGGCGCGGCCGGTACTGATCTGGCCCACCATGCGCACTTCGTCTTCGAGCGTGGGATAACCGATCTGAATCTTCAGCAAGAAGCGATCGAGCTGTGCTTCGGGCAGTGGATACGTGCCCTCCTGCTCGACCGGGTTCTGCGTGGCAATCGCCATGAAGGGCGCCGCCAACGGAAAGCTGTTGCCTTCGATGGTGACCTGGCGCTCTTGCATGGCTTCAAGCAGCGCGGATTGTGTCTTTGCCGGTGCGCGATTGATTTCATCGGCCAGCAGCAAGTTCGTGAACACTGGCCCGCGACGAATCGTGAAGGTCTCGGCCTTCGGGTCATACACCGCATGGCCGCTTACATCGCTGGGCATGAGGTCGGGCGTGAACTGCACGCGCGCGAACTGGCAATGCATCACCGCTGCCAATGCGCGCACCAGCAGTGTTTTGCCCAAGCCGGGCACGCCTTCAATCAACACATGACCACCGCCGAGTAGGGCGAGCAGCAGTTGATCAAGCACCTCGTCTTGGCCGATAAAGGCGCGCGAGATTTCTTGGCGCACGGCCTGCACGCGATCGGCCAAATCCGCCAAGGGCAGCGGCGGCGGAGCATCGTTTGGAAGGGTGGGCATCAGATCCGTCATGAGTGTTCTCAAAGTCGATGAAGCAGTTTGGACAGCGTGGCAATGGCTACGCGGAATCGTTCGGGTGGCGCACGGGTTGGAAGCGCAAGCACCTCGCGTACTTCGCTCAAGGGCAGGGCACAGCGATCGGCCAAGGCCTGCGCCAAAGCCGCCTCATCCAAGCCAGCCATGGCATGACGGCGCGACAAGCGCTCAATCAACGCAGCGCGCGTGGCGGCGTGCAAGGCACGACCATGATCGTTACGAAACGCGTACTGACCCGCAGCGTCGATGTGCTCGGTGAGTGCGCGTCGGTGCCCAGCCGGCGATGGAATCAGCGGGCCGATGCGTTGAGTACGCCAGGCCAACCACGCGATGAGCGCCAAGCCCAAACCGAGCAGTGCGGGCCAGCCTTCGCGCCACAGCAATGCGGTGAGTGAACCACCGCGATAAACCACCATCCACACCGCATCACCGTTGAGCGCGGGCGCCATCAGCGCCGCCGCCAAGCTCGCGTTTTCTGGCTCCGCCAAGGCAGCATTCTGCAAAGGCTCCAGCGTGCTCAGCAGCAACACTTCGCCATCACCGACCGAAAGACGCGCCGCATGCTTGGGCCGCGCACCCGTAGGCCATGAAGCAAAGGCATTCGCCTCTTCGACCGAGAACGGTACGCCGCAAAGTTCAAAGGTCTTGGCCTGTGGCAAGCGCAGCATGGCGCAGGCAGCAGAAGCCTCGTCGTCGGTGTCCTTGCTGCCCCAGTCGGGAAACACCCCCAATCCGCCGTGCAGAAATTCATCCAGTGCTGGTGCGCTGGCCGCTCGCGGCATGGGCAAGACCAGGAAACCGCCGCCCTCCACCCACGCCAACAAATTCGCCGCGTCGTCCGAGGTTTCGATTTGCGCTTCCGGGTACGGCAATACGATGGTGCCGCGCGCCGCGGGCGGGTCGCGTTGCAGATCGAGATGGCCCTTCAACACCACCGAGTGCCCGGCCTTGCGCAAAGCGAGTGTGAGCGCGTGCATCGGATTCGCGCGTGCCTCACGGCCCGGCGGCACCGGCACATCCACAGGCACTCGATGGAAGGCGGCAAAGAAGCCCACCACCAAAAGACCGATCAACACGAGCGCGATGCCCGCCCACATCCAACGGCGACGTTGTGGGCTCATGCTCATGGCCGTGGCTCCGGTGCGAAGGCCGCGGGCCAATCACGCAGCAAGCCATCGAAGGTGGCGGCATCGGGCTCGCGACCGGCGTAGGCCACGGCGCGCCACGCCACCACCAAGCGCGCCACGAGTCGCCGCGTGTTCTCGGCGGGCAAAGACCGCACGGCACGCAACAGCTCGTCTTCGGTGGTGCCGGGTGGCAAAGGCCGCGGGCGTCGCGCCGACACTTCGCGCAGCCCCGCGCGATACAGCCACGCCATGGCTTCTCGACGCGAGCCCTTCTCCCATGCCGCTCGCGCGCGTTGCAGCAACACATCGGCCTCGGCTTTGTCTTCGGCCTGCACGCTTGCATGGCGCAATGCGGGCGGTTCATGCGCATCACGGGTCGCACCGGCGCGCCACGGCAGCCAATCGCGGAAGCGCCAGAGCAACAAGGCCAATGCCAGCAGCGCCAGAATCCACAGCACCGCCTCAGCGGCCATGCCCAACACCGCACCCAACCAGCGGCCCAGCGCTTCTTTCCATTCTTCGATGCTGCGCAGTTTCTGCGAAGGCAGGCGCTCGGGCGCTTGCTTCAACTGCCACTGCAGCTTGGTGGTTTTTCCACCCAAGGAAGGATCGCTGCGCGTGTCATCCACGCCTTGCAGCAAACGGCTCCGCTCTGACGCATTGTCTTGAAGGAATTCGTTGGGAAGCGGCGTGGGGCCCACGATTTTCTTGCTGGCATGGGCCGGCACGGCGGAGTCTTTTGCGGCCGCCATCACCGGCGTTAGGGCTTGACCCCAACCCAGTAGGCAAAGCGCGATCAGCGGCAATGCCAGCGAACGCAGCGTGTTGGCGGCGCGCTGCGCCATGCGCTTGAAGCCGAGCTCGATATCCCAGGCCTCAAGGTGCACGCGGCGGCACAAGTACAAACCGAAACCACCCGCCACGAACAGGGGTTCAATGCACAGCACTGCCAGGCCCGCCACCACGGCTGTTCCCACTTGCACGGCTTGGTCTGGATCGACAAACAGTGCTTTCATCCAATCGCCGCCACGCGCTTCCCACCACTCCAAGGGAATCAGCAGGCCCACCAGCGTGAACGCCGACACATACAACAGGCCTTCAAACAGCGGCAGCAGCGCCCACAGCGTGACCACCTGCGCGCCGCCTTCCCGACGCAGCAAGGTGCGGCGCACCACGCGCTCGTGG